>JBKEBR010000303.1:0-26137 GCA_047973285.1 Oscillospiraceae bacterium
CGCAGCATGGCCGCTGCGTCTGCCGGGTTGCCCGCGGCGGTTAAAAAGGGGAACCACGGCACTACCTCACCATGCCAAACATGTTCAAACGCAAGCAAGGCAGAGCCGCCCCACAGCAGGTTGGTAAGCCATTTCAGTTTTTTTGCAAACGAAATTTTACTTTCTCCGGTTTCTGTTTTGCCCGGCTGTAAATGCCCTTCTGGCAAAACCTCTTTCTCTGTGCTTTTACCTCTTGCCTTTGCAATTTTTGCTGCAACCGTTACTGCAATAGCCTCCCCTGCCGGTACCAAAAAGCATGCCATACATTTTCCTCCATCATTTTTCAATTTATTTTTTCATTCACCTGTGTGAACGGAAAACCAAAAAAAATAGAGTATACAGTTTTTTCAAAAACTGTATACTCTACAAAAGTATATTTCTTGTGTCTGCCAAAAACAAAGGGAAACGCTTCAAGCGTTTTGTATTGGCTGCTTGCCAACACATTTTCATTTAAATTTATTCTATAATACCACTCTGCTTTTATTTGTCAATGCCTTTGCCGCAAAATAAAAAAGGCCTGTTGAAAGGGCCTTTCTTTTCCAGCTTTACAAGGTTCTTTTTTATTAAAGCCCCTTCTGCAGCAGCTTCGCCTGCTTTTTTCAAAAAGCACACAAAAACCAATACGCGCTGTTTTAGCGGCCCCCGGAAAACTTTACGTTTTTAAAACCGGCAAAAAAACGGGCTTGCAAACGGTTAGACACCGCCCGGCGGCGGGCGGGTACAACAAAAGGCCCCGCTTAAAGCGGGGCCTTTTTACTTTGCAAATTATTCCTCTTCTTCGTGGGAATGGTCGTGGTCGCAGCAGTCGCAGGCGTCCAGCTCAATTTCAATTTTCTCGCCGCAGGCGGGGCAGATAACGTCGCCGTCCATCAGCTTTTCCTCGTCGAGGCTAACCGTTTCACCACAGGCCGGGCAGGTAATTTCATACATTTCTTCCGAGAAATGCTCGTGCTCGCCGTCGCCGTATACCTCTTCCTCCACAAAGGAAAGGTCTTCGTCAATTTCTTCCACGGCGTCGTACAGCTCGCTCAAATCGGCGCTTACGTCCTCAATGTCGCTGGCCATTTCGCCCACCAGCTCCAGCAGTTCCTTAATCACGCGAACTTCTTTTTTGTCTGCCTCCAGGTCCAGCCCTTCGGCAAGGCCCTTAATATAGGCCGCTTTTTCGGAAAGGTTCATACTGTTGTTCTCCTTCTGCGCGGTTATGCGCGCTCCATGTACTCGCCGGTACGGGTATCCACACGAATTTTCTCGCCCTCGTTGATGAACAGGGGCACGCGAACCTCGGCGCCGGTTTCCAGCACGGCGGGCTTAAGGGTATTGGTGGCGGTGTTGCCCTTCATACCCGGTTCGGTTTTCACAATTTCCAGCACAACAAAGTTGGGCGCTTCCACGCCAAACACGTTGCCCTTGTAAGACAAAACCTTTACAATTTCGTTTTCCTTCACGAACTTAAAGGCATCGCTCAAATCTTTCTCGTTGAGGGGAATTTGCTCGTAGCTTTCCACATCCATAAAATAATACAGGCCGCTGTCCTCATAAAGGTACTGCATGTCGCGCCTGTCAATGGTGGCGGCCGGGAATTTGTCGTTGGGGTTGTAGGTTGTTTCGGTAACGGCGCCCGTAATTACATTTTTGGTTTTGGTGCGCACAAACGCGGCACCCTTGCCCGGCTTTACATGCTGAAAATCTACCACCTGCAGCACCTGCCCGGCCTGTTCAAAGGTTGTGCCATTCCTGAAATCGCCTGCAGAAATCATATTACTCCTCCAACGCAGGCGCGCCAGCAAGTGGCTTTTACCCGCTCTTCTTTTTTGCGGCAAGCTTACGTGCGCCGCCCGCAAAGGGCAGCACGGCAAATTTGCACACTTTATTCTATCCTATTGCAATGCCTTTTTCAAGCCCAATTCTTCATTCCCACGCTTTTACAGCACAATAAGCTGCTTGCGGCTGGCCGGCAGGGGCAGGCAGCCGGTTTCGGTAATCAGCACGGTGTCTTCAATGCGGCAGCCAAACCGGCCGGGCAAATAGCAGCCCGGCTCTACCGTCATCATCATGCCGGCCTTGATAACGGTGGTGCATTTCGGGGAAAAACGGGGGTCTTCGTGAATTTCTATGCCAACGGCATGCCCAAGGCCATGGCCGAAATACCCCTCGTACCCTTCGCCGTAAATAATGTCGCGGGCCACCTTGTCTACCTCGTTGCCGCGCAGGCCTGCCCTGGCGGCGGCAATGCCCGCAAGGTGGGCGCGCAGCACCATGTCGTACACCTTGCGCTTTTCCTCGCCGGGCTCGCCCATGGCAACGGTGCGGGTCATGTCGGCGCAGTAACCCTTGTATTTCGCGCCAAAATCCATGGTGATGAAATCGCCCTTTTGTACCCGGTATTCACCCGGCACGCCGTGGGGCAGGCTGGTGTTGGCGCCCGCCACGCAAATGGTGTCGAAGGCCACCTTTTCGGCCCCGTGGGTGCGCATAAACCGCTCCATCTCCAGCATAATGTCCACCTCGCGCATTCCCTCCCGAATATACGAGAGAATGTAGGTGAAGCAATCGTCGGTAATTTTTTGGGCCATCTTCATGCGCTCTGCCTCTTCGGGCTCTTTAATGGCCCGCAGGGCGTTTACCGCCTCGCTGAACAGCTGCCCGGTTTGCAGCGCCACGCCGGGCAGCCCCCTTTCCAGGCTGGCCGCCTGTTTGAGGGGGAGGGTATTTTCCACATACAGGGTTTCCACCCTGTGCTTTTTTAAAAGTTCTTTAATTTGGGCAAGCGCGTCGTTTTCCAGCAGCACTTCGGCATGCTTTACGCTTTTTTGCACCATTTCAATATAGCGGGAATCAATGATGAACACCATGTTGCCGGGCAGAATTAACAGGCTGCCCGCGTCGTGGGTGTCGCAGTCCAAAAAATAAAAACGGTTTTCGGGGCTAAGCACCAAAGCGGCTTCAAAGCCCTCCGGCAAAGCCTCTATAAGTTTTTGCACGCGGTTTTCCATTGTAAACATCCCTTTTCTTTTATAATAGGGGCCAAAAGGCCCTTTGCTTACTCGTTTTGCCGCCGCCCGCCGCAGGGCCGCCCAAGCGCGGCGTAATAGCGCTGCATAGCGGCCGCGTCTTCGGCCTGGGTGCCCGCGCTTTCGCAAATAAAGGTGGGGCCAAGGCCCTGCTCTGCGCACAGCTCCAGCAGCGGCTCAAACTCGGGGCCAAAGGTGGTATCGGCAAAGGTGAGGTGGCATTTTTCGCCCCCCGCCGTGTATTCTATTTTGGAAAAATGGGCGTGGAAAAAGCGGGCCCTGTCGTCTTGCAGGGTTTGCTGCATTTGGGCCAGAATATCGGCATAGTCCCGCCTGGTTTTGATGCCCCCCCCGGTGCGGGCGTTTAAATGCCCAAAATCGATACAGGGCAGCACCCGCGGGTTTGTGCCGCACAGCTCCAGCACCTCCTGCAGGGTGCCCAGCTGGGCCATTTTCCCCATGGTTTCGGGGCACAGCACCACCTCTTCGGCAAGGCCCTCTTCCTCGAGGGCGTACAGCATGCGGGCCAGGGTGTCTTTGGCTTTTTCCATGGCCTGCTGCCGGGTTTGCCTGCCGCAGGCCCCGGGGTGAAAAATAACCCGGCTGCCCCCCAGCGCCCTTACGGCGCGGGCGCTTTGCAGAATATAGCGGGTGCTGGCAAGGCGCTTTTCCTCCTCCATGCTGGACATGGAAATGTAATAGGGCGCGTGCAGGCTGTAGCGAACGCCCTCTTTTTGCCCCTCCCGCGCCAGCACCTCGGCCGTGGCGGCAGCCAGCCGCACCCCGCGCCCGCACTGGTATTCAAAGGCGGTAAGGCCCATAGCGGCGGTAAACCGGGGAACCGCCAGCATGTTTTTATTGCCCTGTTTTTTGTATGAATCGCTGAGGCCCGCCGTTCCGAACAGGGGGCCCATGGCAGCGGCAATGGGCTTGCTCATAGCAGCTTGCCGCCTTTTTTGTAGTACCGGCTGATGACCGGGGCCTCCAGATGGCGCTTGAAGCGAATGCCCGGCTTAATATCCTCGGCCAGGGGCTTTACCAGCAGCACCCGAACGCCGTAGAGCCGGGCCGCCAGGGCATCGGTGTAAATTTGGTCGCCCACCAGGGCCATTTCGCTGCGCTGCACGCCCCATTTGCGGCGCATAACCGCCAGCCCCCGGGGAAAGGGCTTGCAGGAAAAACTGACATAGTCCAGCCCCAGCTTGCCTGCAAAAGGGCCCACCCGTTTTTCGAAATTGTTGCTTACAATGCCAAGGCGCACCCCGTTTTCCCGCATGGTGGCAAGCCAGTTTTCTATTTCGGGGCGCAGCAGCTGGCTGCCGTGCTCGGTAAGGGTATTGTCCACATCCAGCACCAAAGCCTTTATTCCCTGCTGCTGCAAAAAGGCCGGGGTAATGCGGGTAACATTTTTAAAAATAAAATGGGGGGTTAACAGCCTCACGTTTCACTTTCCTTTCCGGCCCATACGGGGCCGCGCCTGTGCAAACAAACGCCTTATAAAAAATAAAAGCAGGCCCCTGAAAGGAGCCCGCCTTAGCGTTCGACAACCGCATTGCATACCCACTGCAATTACTTAAACTTGCGCTTGCGGGCAGCCTCGGATTTCTTCTTGCGCTTTACCGAAGGTTTTTCGTAAGCTTCGCGTTTGCGAACCTCGGCCAGAACGCCCGACTTAGCGCAGGAACGCTTAAAACGACGCAGCGCGTTGTCCAGCGATTCGTTTTCTTTTACTCGGATTTCCGACATCTTTATCCCTCCCTAATGCCAACCGGCAGGAGTTGGATACACAAACCGGAAAAAACAACCGCAAAGGCGACTTTTTCCGTGTGTACAACATAATTATTATACACGCAGCCCCCGCCTGTGTCAAGGCGGCAAAATGCCGCCCACAGGGGCCGCGCGCAAATAAAACACCGGCTTTCGCTTTTATTGAACGGCAAAATTCACCAGTTTGCCCGGCACCCAAATTTCTTTTGCCAGGGTTTTTCCGGCAAGCTCGCGGGCCACGGCCTCTTCGGCCTTGGCCGCCGCAAGGGCCTCTTCCTTCGAAATACCGGCGGCCACCATAAGGCGGGCACGGGGCCTGCCGTTTACCTGCACCACAATTTCCACCGTGTTTTCGCGGCATTTGTCCTCTTGCCACAGGGGCCACGGGGCCGCCGCAATTTGCCCGCCAAAAGCAAGGTTTTGCCAAATTTCTTCGGTAATATGCGGGGCAAAGGGGTTCAGCAGCTGCAGCATGGTTTTATATTCGCCCCGGGTAATACCGCCGGTGGCGGAAACGTCGTTCAGCAGGCTCATAATACAGGCAATGGCGGTGTTGTGCTTAAGCTGCTCAATGTCGCCGGTAACCTTTTTAATGGCCCGGTGCAGGGCACCCTCCAGCGCGGGGCGGTAGCCCTCTTCGGGCAGAATGTTGGCCTGCAGCGCCCAAATGCGCTCCAGAAAGCGGCGGCTGCCCTTGATGGAGGAGGTGTTCCAAGGGGCCGATTTTTCAAAATCGCCCACGAACATTTCGTACACCCGCATGGTGTCGGCCCCAAACTCCGCAATTACGTCGTCGGGGTTTACCACGTTGCCGCGGCTTTTGCTCATTTTTTCGCCGTTTTCGCCCAGAATCATGCCGTGGCTGGTGCGCTTGGCGTAGGGCTCTTTGGTGTTTACCGCCCCAATATCGTACAAAAATTTATGCCAGAAGCGGCTGTACAAAAGGTGCAGGGTGGTGTGCTCCATGCCGCCGTTGTACCAGTCTACCGGCATCCAGTACCGCAGGGCCTCGGGGCTGGCAAGGGCCGCGTTATTGTGGGGGTCGCAATAGCGCAAAAAGTACCAGCTGGAGCCCGCCCACTGGGGCATGGTGTCGGTTTCGCGTTTGGCCGCCCCGCCGCAGTGGGGGCAGGTGGTGTTCACCCACTCGCCGTGGCGGGCCAGGGGGCTGTCGCCCTCCTCGGTGGGTTCAAAATCTTCAATATAGGGCAGCTCCAGGGGCAGCTGGTCTTCGGGCAGTGGCACCCAGCCGCAGCTCTCGCACCACACCATGGGAATGGGCTCGCCCCAATAGCGCTGGCGGCTGAACACCCAGTCGCGCAGCTTATAATTCACCTTCGCCTCGCCCTTGTTGTTGCGCAAAAGCCAGTCGGTAATTGCTTTTTTGGCCTCCTCCACGGCAAGGCCGTTTAAAAAGCCGCTGTTTACCAGGGTGCCGGTTTCGCAGCCGGTAAAGGCTTCTTTTTCAATGTTGCCGCCGCTTACCACCTCTACAATGGGCAAACCGAATTTTTGGGCAAAGGCGTAGTCGCGCTCGTCGTGGGCGGGCACCGCCATAATGGCGCCGGTGCCGTAGCTGGCCAGCACATAATCGGAAATAAACACCGGTATTTTTTCTCCGTTTACAGGGTTAACGGCCTCTACCCCCTGCAGGCGCACGCCGGTTTTCTCTTTGTCTTTGGAAAGCTCGGTTCGCTCAAAGTCGCTTTTGCGGGTGGCCTCGGCCTGGTATGCCTCTATTTCGGGCAGGTTTTGCAGCAGCGGCGCCCATTTTTTGAGAAAGGCGTGCTCGGGGCTGATGACCATGTAGGTGGCGCCAAAAATGGTATCGGGCCTTGTGGTGTACACCACAAGGTCATCGCCCGCGGTGGTGCCGAAGGTAATTTCGGCGCCATGGCTGCGGCCAATCCAGTTTTTTTGGCTGGTGCTTACCCGCTCAATATAATCAAGGCCCTCCAGGTCGTCAATTAAACGGCCCGCGTACTCGGTAATTTTCAGCATCCACTGGCTTTTAACCTTGTGCACAACCTCGCTGCCGCAGCGCTCGCAAACGCCGTTTACCACTTCCTCGTTGGCCAGCACCACCTTGCAGCTGGTGCACCAGTTTACGTTCATCTCTTTTTTATAGGCCAGGCCCTTTTTGTAAAGCTGGAGGAAAATCCACTGGGTCCATTTGTAGTAAGAGGGGCTCGTGGTGTCCACCTCGCGGTCCCAGTCGAAGCTGATGCCCAGCGCCTGAATTTGCTTGCGGAAGCGGTTGATGTTGTCACGGGTTACAATGGCGGGGTGAATGTGGTTTTTAAGGGCAAAGTTTTCGGTGGGCAGGCCAAAGGCGTCCCACCCGATGGGGTACAGCACGTTATAGCCCTGCATGCGCCGCTTGCGGGCCACAATGTCGAGCCCGGTGTACGGGCGCGGGTGCCCCACGTGCAGGCCTTGTGCCGAAGGGTAGGGAAACTCTACCAGGGCGTAAAACTTGGGCAGGCTGAAGTCTTGCTTTGCGGCAAAGGTTTTTTCCTCCTGCCATATTTTTTGCCATTTCGGCTCTATTTCTTTGGGGTTGTATTTCATCACGGTTGATTCACTCCACTTTTCAAAATAACGGCCGCATAAAAAGGGCAAGGCCTGCCGCTGCGCGGCAGGCTACCCGCCCTCCAAATCAATTTGTACCGGCTCACCATCGGCCCAAAGGCGTTCAAGGGCATAAAACTCGCGGGTTTCGGGGTAAAAAACGTGCACCACCACCGAGCCGTAGTCCAGCAGCACCCAGCTGCGGGTGCCGGTTCCCTCGGTGCTGGCGGGCTTTACGCCGGCCTCGCCCAGCTTGAACTGCACCTCGTCGGCAAGGGCGCCCACATGGGTGTTGGAGGTACCCGAGGCAATGACAAAATAATCGGCCAATATGGTGAGGTCGTGCACCCGCAGCACCTTAATGTCCAGTGCTTTTTTACTGTCCAGCGCTTTGGCAATTTGGGTTGCCAGCTGCAATGCTTCCATCCATTACTCCTTTTTGCCCGGCGGCCACAGGGGCCGGGCCTTGTTTATCGGGGCTCTACGTCAATGTCTGAGCCGCCCTCCACCGCCTGCACCTCGCCCATCATTTGCACGTTGGGGGAATACAGCGTTACGCTGGACGGTATGCTTACGCTTGGCAGCCCCAGCTGGTCGGCCGGCACCTGCTCGCCATAGGTGCGGAAATATTGGTTCAGCAGGCCCGCAAGGCCGGGCTCTTCGGCGGTGCCGCGGCCATATACATCAATGTAGTAAAAATCCCGTCCCTGGCCGGTGGGGTCCAGCTCGCCGCCGGTGGCCCCCGGCACCTTGCAGAACAGCACATTGGCCGGGTCCAGCTTTAAGGCGCTTACCCCAAGGGAGGCAACGTCGCCCATGCTGATGTCGGTGCTGCAAAAATACTGGAAGGTGGGAATAAGCTTGAGCACATCCCCCGGGGTCAGGTTCATAAGGCGGCGAAACAGCGCCGAGTAAAAATGGCGCTGGTTGTCCAGCCGGTCAATGTCGGCCCGCTCAAAGCCCGTGCCGTGGCGGTTGCGCACAAAAAATTCCGCCGCCTCGCCGTCCAGCATGCGCCAACCCTGCTGCAGCGAGCTGCCGCCGTAGGACATGTCCTGGGCCACATACACATACAGGCCGCCCAGCTTGTCTACAATTTCCTTCATGGCGTCCATATCCAGGGCCACGTATTTGTCTACCGGCAGCTTGAATTTGGTGGAAATGTAGTTTACCAGGTTGTTGATGGGGTTTTCCTGGTCGGTGCCGGTGATCATAAGCGCGTTGATTTTTCCGTTGCCGCCGGTATTTTCGCCCACATAGCTGTCGCGGGGAATTTGCAGCAAATTCAGCTTGTTGTTGGCAAGGTCGTAGTTGGCATACAGAATCATATCGGTTTGGCCAAGCCCGGCGCCATACCCGCGGCCCTCCTCATTGTCGATGCCCACAATGAGAATGTTGATTACATCGCCCTGGTACTCTTCGGGGGTGTAGTTTTCGGAGGCGATTACGCCGGCCGCGCCGGGGTCCATCGCGTTGTCCACATAGTTATACAGCCAGGCAACGCCCCCCGCCCCAAGGCCTAAAATTACCAGAAAAACCGTGAGCACAATGGGCCAGCGGCGTTTTTTCTTTTTGGCGGGTTTTGCCGGGCGCACCGGCTGGCGGGGCTGCAAAGCCGCGGCCTGTGCCCCCGAAGGGGCGCCCGCCCGGTGGATACGGCCGGAATTATAAGAATGTGGCCTGTTTGCCAAATTATTCCCTCTTTTCAATCGCAAGTATAAAAGCCGCCGCCTGTGTTGGCACAACGCGGGCTTTTATAAGGTAATATTATATAATGTTTGCAGGGCGCTTTGCAACTGCACCCGAAATTGGCCCGGCAAGCCGCTTTACTGCACGGCCCCCAGCTGCTGTACGTTGGGCGGGTACAGGCTTACCCATTGTGGAATTTCCACCGCGGGCAGGCCCAGCGCCTCGGGCGGCACCGCGGCGGCGCCGGTGCGGAAGTATTGGTTGAGCAGGGCGGCAAGGCCGGGCTCCTGCTCGGTGCCGCGGCCATATACATCCACAATATACAGGCTGCGCCCGCGCCCGGTGGGGTCGGCCGCCCAGCCCTGGGCCGAAGTGGCGCCCGGCACCTTGCAGAACACAACATCCTCTGCCTTTAGCTTTGCGGCGCCAAGGGCAAGGCGCGGCAAATCAATTGTGGCAAAGTCGGTGGTGCAGTATTCCCCAAACAGCGGCAGCAGCGTGCGCATTTCTGAAAAAGAAAGGGTTAAAAAACGCTTGAAAAGGGCCGCGTAGAAAAAGCGCTGGTTGTCCAGCCGGTCAATGTCGGCCCGCTCGAAGCCGCTGCCGTAGCGGTTGCGCACAAAAAACTCCACGGCGCCGCCGTCCAGCACATGCAGGCCCTGGGGCAGGTAGCTGCCGCCGTGCTCCATATCGCGGGGAACATAGACCTCAATGCCGCCCAGCGCGTCTACAATTTGCTTGAGGGCCTCCATTTCCACCGCCACGTACCGGTCTATGGGCAGCTTGTACTGGTTGGCAATGCAGGCGGCCAGCCGGTTGATGGGGTCCTGCTCGTTTGCCGCAGACACCAAAAGCGAGTTTATTTTGCCGTCGCCCCCGGCCTCTTCGCCCACGTAGCTGTCGCGGGGAATTTGCAGCAAATTCAGCTTGTTGTTTGCAAGGTCGTAGCTGGCGTACAGAACCATGTCGGTAAGGCCAATGCCCGCCGGGTAGTTTTTGCCGGGCTCTTGCCACATGCCCACCACAAGAAGGTTGAACACGCTGCCGCGGACTTCGCGCGGGGTGTGGTAGGCGGCGCTTACGGCCCCGCTGGCGCCGGTGGTTAAAAACCGGCCAAGGTACAGGTGGGCTGCCCCAAGGCCAAAACCGGCCAGCAAAAGCAACACCAAAAAAACAGACAACAGGCCCCGCAGCGGGCGCTTTTGCTTGTTGCGGGGCGGCGGGGCGCCGCCACGCCCCGGGCGGGCGGAATAGTAGGAATGGGTTTGTTTTCTCATGAATAGTGTCTTCTTTTCCTTTCTGCCGCAGGTAAAGAAGGTGTTTGTTGCAGGGTGAATATGCGGGGGCTAGGCGGTTTTGGCGGGCTCGGTTGCCTGAATATCCCCCATGGTTTTAATTTCGGCCGCGGCCACCCCCATGCTTTCGGGAATGGGCAGGGTTTGCAGGTTGAGTTCGGCCAGGGTATAGCTTTGCCCCTCGGGCCGGAAATAGGTGTTCAGAATTTCGGCGGTTTCGTCGCCTACCAGCGAAATAAGCGAAACCCCGTTGTGGGTTACCGCGCCGCAGGGCGGGCGCACAAAGGTGATGTCAGAGCCCTTCAGGTTCAGCGCCTTGAGGGCAATTCCGCTTAAATCGGTAAGGCCAAGGTCGGACTTGCAGTAATAGGTTAGACTGTTCATCCACATCATTAAATCTGACGGGGTGAGCTGGGTAAACTCGCGGTACAGCGCCGAGTAAAAGGACTGCTGCATGCGCAGGCGGGCAATGTCGCCCTGCTCGTTGTAGGTGCTGCTTTTGCGGGCCCGCAAAAAGAACTCCAGCTGGGTGCTGTTTAAACTTCTCCACCCCGCCTCTATCTTCGAGGTGGTGCCGTTGCCCTCGTCGTCAATGTCCATGGGCACATACACCTCAATGCTGCCCTTTACGTCTACCAGGGCCTTTACGGCGTCAAGGTCTAGGGTTAAATAAAAGTCTACCGGCAGCTTGAACTGGTCGTTGAACACGGTGGAAAGGGCGCTCATTCTGTTGTTTTTGTCCTCGGCAAAATAGTACAGGCCGTTCATTTTGCCGGTGCCGCCGGTGTTTACGGCGTCGCCCACAAAGGTGTCGCGCGGAATTTGCAAAATGCTGGCCTTGCCCGCCGCAACATTGTAGTACACATACAAAACCATATCGGTGCGGCCCACCTTTGCCTCGGAGGTATAGCCGCTGGCCCCTTCGTTGTCGTAATCGATGCCGCACACCAGAAAGCTCACGTGGTCGCCCTGAAACTCGGGCAGGGTTTTCCCCTCTTCGGGCAGCACCCCCGCATCGGTTTGGGTGCCGTCCATACGGTTTTGGTAAATGTTGTACAGGGTAAAGCCGCCCGCCACCAGCAAAACAAGGGCCATAAGCAGGGCAACCGCCCCCCGCCCCTTGCTTGTTTTGCGCCTTTTTACCGGGCCCTTTGCGGGGGCGGCATAGGCCCGGCGGCTTTGCGGGGGCGGGGCCCCCTGCCCGGCGGGGGCAGGGCGGCGAAGGGGAGCCGCCCCCGGCTGGGCGGCGGCCCTGTAGGGGGCCGGGCGGCTTTGCTGCCGCGGGGGTGGCAGCGGCCTTGCGGGCACCCGCCCGCCGGAAACAGGCGGGCGGCTTCTTTGGGCGGCCGCGCCAGGCTGCAGGTCCTGGTCGAACAATTGGGGGCGGCCCTGCCGGTTGTTTTGCCTGCCCCGGTTGTCAGCATCATCACGCAAAAGCATTTCCCTCCATGCAGTGGGCAGGGGCTGCCGCCCCGCAGAATAAAAGTGCGGCCGGTTAGTGCCCGGCCTTCTCTTGCTGCGCTTCCATGCTTTGCAGGGCGCGCGCCGTTTCTTCGTCCAGCGCAAGGCCCCGCCGGCGCACATATTCCACCGTGTGCCGCAGCGTTTCAATAACCGCCTTGTTTAAATTGGTTTTGGCAAGCCTGCGAAGCTCTTCCACGCCGGCATACCTGCGGTCTTTGCTTATCATATCGGCCACCAGCAACACCTTGTCCAGCAGGGCCATGTTTTCTTTGCCGGTGGTGTGGCAGGCCACGGCGCTTAAAACCTCGGCGTCTTGAATGCCAAGGGTGTGCCGCGCAAATATAGCGGCGCAGGGGCCATGCCACACAGTGGCCGGGCGCTGCGCCGTTTGCCCTGCCATTATAGCATCTTGCCGTAAAAGCTGCAACAGCTCTTCGGGGGGGCGTTCTTTTACAATGTCGTGCAGCCAGCCGGCCAGCTCGGCCTTTTTCACGCTGGCCCCATAGCGCCTTGCCAGCCGCTTTGCGGCGGCGGCCACTGCCTTTTCGTGCCGGTAGCGCTTTGCCGAAAGCATGGTTTTGGCAAGCGCCTTTACTTCGCTGTTTTTCACGTGGAGAGCTCCTTTTGATACAGGCGGTTTTGCTTGATAATAGCGGGGGCGGGCGGGGGAATAAGCCCGCGTACGTCTTTGCCCGCCGCAATGGCGGCCCGCAGCTGTGTGGACGAAATTTCCTTCACCCGCCCGGCGGTGAACAAAACCCTACCCCCCATGTGCCGCAGCCGCTCTACCGTTTCTTCCATTTGGGGCGTATGCCGGCTGCTGCGGCTTTGCACCACAAGGGTAACGGCCTGCAAAAGCTGGCGGTAGCAGTACCACGCCGTAAAGCCCAGCAGCATGTCGCTGCCAATGCACAAGAAAAGCTCGGCCCCGGGGTACTGCCGCATAAGCTGCTGCACCGTATGCCAGGTGTAGCTTTTGCCCTCGCGGTGTATTTCTATTTCGCTGATTTCCATGTTCTGAAAAAGCGGCAAAAAGCAGGCGCACATGGCAAGGCGAAGGGCCGGGCTGGTGGCGCTGGCCCGCTTGTGGGGCGGAATGCCCGCGGGTATAACCAAAACCTTGTCTGGCTGCACGGTGGCAATGGCATTTTGCAAAATGCCCATGTGCCCGGCATGCGGCGGGTCGAAGGTGCCGCCAAACAACAACAGCCTCATGGTTTGCTCCCGGCCGCAGGCCGCGGCCGCCGCCCTTTAACGGCAGGCGGCCCGCCGGAATAGCCTTGCCAAAGCAAAGGGCGGGTGCCCGCCCCTGCCGGTACTTTTTTCAGCACCGGTTATTTCAAAGCGGCGGCAAAGGCGCTGTCTTTTTTCTTTTTGAGGAACAGCACCAGAACAGAGCCAATTACCTGCACCACCTCGGCGCCGGTGGCTTCGGCCAGCTGCCCGGCCACGTCGCGGGGGCCATTGGGGCTGGTTTCCAGCACCCGCAGCTTAATTAGCTCACGGGCGGCAAGGCAGTCTGCCGTTGCCTTAACCAGGGCTTGGTCAATGCCGTCTTTGCCCACCTGGAACACGGGGGTAAGGCCGTTGGCCTCTTTGCGCAGGGCCGCGCGCTGTTTGCTTGTTAACATGGTTTTCTCCGTTCTGCGCCGGGGCGCAGGCAAATTTTATGGCTGCTTGGTTTAAACCCCGTTCAAATTCACAAGGGTATTTTTTCTTACAAAAGCCAAAAAGGGCGCCTGTTTTTGCCGGCAGGCGGCGGCAGGGCAAAAACAAAGCGGCCCCAAGGCATTGGCGGGGCACTGCCGCCCGCCGCAAAGGGTTTTACAGGCTTTGCAAAAACCCGGGCAGCTGCTGTTCCAGCCCGGCAAGGGCCTTTGCGCGGTGGCTTATTTCGTCCTTTTCTTCGGCGGTTATTTCGGCAAAGCTGCGCCCCTTTACATAAAACAGCGGGTCGTAGCCAAAGCCGCCCTCGCCTTTTTCCGCAAAGCCTATTTCCCCCTGGCAGCGGCCCTCTACCTGCAAGGCCTGCCCGCCCGGCAGCACAAGGGCAATGGCGCTTACAAAGTAAGCCGCGCGCTTTGCAAGCGGAACAGACTTCATCAGGCGCAGCAGCTTTTCGTTGTTGGCCGCGTCGCCCTGCCCGCCCGCAAAACGGGCCGAATACACCCCCGGCGCGCCGCCAAGCGCCTTTACCACCAGGCCGGAGTCGTCGGCAATGGCCGGGCGCCCCGCCGCCGCGCACACCGCTTTGGCCTTGATAAGGGCGTTTTGCGCAAAGGTGGTGCCGGTTTCCTCGGGGTTTATGGCAAGGCCAATTTCGGCAAGGCTTGCCGCCGTATGCCCCATTTTTTGCAAAATGCGCTGCATTTCGGCCAGCTTATGTTTGTTGTTGGTGGCAACCACAAATTCCACAAAAACCTCCTGGTGGGGCCCGGTGGGGGCGCCGGGTTTATTCTTCCTGCAAAAACAGGGCGTCCACAAAATTTTCGGGGCTGAACTCCATTAAATCGTCAATGCCCTCGCCCACCCCCACAAAGCGCACCGGCAGGCCCAGCTTTGCCTTTATGCTGATGACGGCGCCGCCCTTGGCGGTTCCGTCGAGCTTGGTAAGAATAATGCCGGTGGCGTCGGCGGCCTCTATAAATTCCCGCGCTTGGTTAATGGCATTCTGGCCGGTAACAGAATCCAGCACCAGCAGGGTTTCCACGGCGGCCTCGGGGTTTGCCTTGTGCACCACCCTTTTTATTTTGCCCAGCTCTTCCATCAAATTCTTTTTGGTGTGCAGGCGGCCCGCGGTGTCGGCCAGCACAATGTCGTAGCCCTTGGCCGTGGCGCTGGTTACGGCGTCGAAAATAACGGCGGCGGGGTCGGCCCCGTCCTGGTGGCGCACCACCGGCACCCCGGCGCGCCGCGCCCAAACCTCCAGCTGCTCTACCGCGGCGGCGCGGAAGGTATCGCCCGCGGCCAGCATTACCCTTCTTCCCTCTTCGGCGTACAGGTGGGCCAGCTGGGCAATGGAGGTGGTTTTGCCCACCCCATTCACCCCAATTACCAAAATAACCGTGGGGTGCCCCGCCAGGTTCATGCTATTTTCGGGCTGCAGCATCTCCCGAATAATTCCCTTTAAAGCCTCCAGCGCGTCGGCGCCGGTTTTGAGGTAGTTGTTGCGCACCTGCACCTTCAGCTTTTCCACCAAATCTGCGGCCACATCGGCGCCGGTGTCGGCCAGAATCAGCTGTTCCTCCAGCTCCTCATACAGTTCGGGGGTAATTTCGCCCGCGTTCACCATTTGGGAGATGTTGCCAAAAATGGCGTCCCTGGTTTTTTTTAAGCCCTCGCCAAGCTTGTCGAAAAAGCCCATTGTGTTCTCCTTAGCTTTTGCCAAATATTCTCTTGCGCCGCGCCCTGTAAACAAAAACGATGCGGCAGCCCTTAAAATTTCGTTTTTTGCGCGGGCCTACCGCACAAGGCTTGCGTCCACCTCGGCCACATTCAGGCGCAGCAGCTTGGAAACGCCGTCCTCCTGCATGGTAACCCCGTACAGCACATCGGCCTCTTCCATGGTGCCGCGGCGGTGGGTGATGACAATGAACTGGGTGCGGCCCGAAATGCGGCGCAGGTACTGGGCAAAGCGCACCACGTTCACATCGTCCAGCGCCGCTTCAATTTCGTCCAGCACGCAAAAGGGCGCCGGGTTTACCGCCAGAATGGCAAAATAAATGCAGATGGCCACCAGCGCCTGCTCGCCGCCGGAAAGGGCCGAGAGGTCTTTGATAATTTTGCCGGGCGGGGCCACCTCAATGTCAATGCCCGACTCCAGCAGGTCTTCGGGGTTGGCAAGGCTGAGAGAGGCCCGCCCGCCGCCGAATAATTCGGCAAAAATGCGCCCGAAGTGGGTGTTGATGTCGGCAAAGCTTTTGGCAAACATGCTGGTCATTTCCGCCGAAAGCTCGGCGATCATTTTTTCCAGCTCCAGCTTGCTCTGCTCCACATCCCGCACCTGGCTTTTCAAAAAGGTGTAGCGCTGGTTTACCTCTTCGAACTCCTCTATGGCCCCCACGTTCACGTTGCCAAGCCCGCGTATTTTGCCCCGCAGCTCGTTTACCTGCCGGCGGAGCTCTGCCGTGGAGGAAAATTCCACACACAGGCCCTCCGCATCGGAAAGGGTGAGCTCGTACTCCTCCCAAAGCTGGGCAAGGGTGCTGTCATACCGCGTGTCCAGCGCGGTTTTTTGCTCGGTAAGGCGGGCAATTTCCCGGCCAATTCCCTCCCGCTCGGCGGTGAGGGCGCGCTCACGGGTGGTTTGCTGGGTAATAGAGCCCTCTTTTTGCAGCCGCAGCCGGTTGTATTCGGCAATTTTGCCCTCCAGCCCGGCAATTTGGGCGCGGGTTTCCTCCGCCGATATTTCTACTTGCTGTATTTTTTCTTCGTTTTCAACATTTTGCAGCCGCAGCCGCTCTATTTGGGCGGCCAGGGCAAGGCGGCGGGCCTCCCCTTCGCCGGTGCGGCTTTGCAGCGTTTCAATGGTTTGCTGGTGCAGCTCGGCGTCGCGGGTGAAGCCAAGGGCCGCCAGCCGCAGCTCGGAAAGCTGGGTGGAAAGGCTCTCCCTCACCTGCAAAAAGCTGCCGTCGTCCCCCATAATGGCGGTGAGCTCGGCGGAATAGCTTTCTATTTCGGCGGAAAGGCGGGCCTGCTCGGCCCGGGCGGCTTCGCTTTCCTGCCGGGCGGCGGAAAGGGTGGCCGAAAGCGCCTCGTTTTCCTGCTGCAGGCGGTTTGCCGCCTGTTCGGCGGCGGTAAGGGCCTGCCCTATGCGGGCAATTTCGGTTTCGCCGCGAATTTTATCGCCCCCGGCGGTAATGGCCTCGCTGCCCACCGCGGTAAGCTCCGCCGAAAGGCGGTCTACCTCGGCCTTGACCCTGTCGGTTTCCGCCTCGGCCTCGCGGCGGCGGCCCAACAGCTGCTCCAGCTTGCGGGCGAGCTCCTCTATCTCCTGCTTGCGGCTGAGCAGCCCCGCCGAGCGGGACACCGAGCCCCCCGTAAACGAGCCGCCCGCGTTGATGACCTGCCCGTCGCGGGTTACCACCCGGTTGCGGTAGTCCAGCGCTTTGGCGGCATGGCTGGCCGCGTTGATATCCTCCACCACCACAATGCGGGCCAGCAGGCTGGACACAATGTTCTGGTAGCGGGCGTCGTATTCCACCAGGGTTTGGGCGCTTACCGCCCCCGCGGGCAGGCGGGCGGCGTCCATGTGCTGGGGCTTTACCGTGTCCAGCGGCAAAAAGGTGGCGCGGCCGCCGTTGGTTTCCTTTAAAAAGGCCATGGCGGCTTTGGCCGCGGCCTCGCCGTCTACCACAACGTTTTGCAGGCTGTAGCCAAGGGCGGTTTCAATGGCAATTTCGTACCCGGGCCGCACCGACAAAATGCTGGAAACCGGCCCCAAAATGCCCCGCAGCCTGCCGCCGCGGGCGGCCTTTACCACATTTTTAACGCTTGCCTGGAACCCATCGAGGTTGTTTTCCAGCTCTTTCAGCATGGCAACGCGCTGCTCGGCGGCTTCGGCGCTGCGGGCCAGCGCCTGCTCGGCCTCGGCGGCCTTGTTCAGGGCTTCATTGCGGGCCTGCAATTTCAGCGAGAGGCCGTTTTTAATGTTTTCAAGCTTCACCAGCTCCTGCCGGGTTTCGTCCAAAAACCTCTGTACCTCTTCTTCTTGTTCGCGCAGCGCGGCAAGCTCTTGCCCTGCCCGGGCCTGCTGGCCCTCCTGCTCGGCAAGGCGGGCCCCGGCGGAGGAAAGGGTGCTCAGCGCGGCGGCTTCGCTTACCTTAAGGGTGGTAATGCGGTCGGTCATTTCGGCAAGCGCCGCCTGCACCTGCCCCCTGCGCTCGCCGGTGGCAAGGCTTTGGGCCTGTATTTCGGCAAGGCGGCTTTCCAGCGCGGCAATTTTGCCGCCTGCCTCTGCCTGCTGCTGCCGCGCCTTTTCAATTTCCTGTTTGTGGCGGGCAATTTCGGCGGTCATTTCCCCCGCCGCATCGCCGCTCTCCTCTATTTCCTTTTCCAGCGTCGCTATGCTGGCAAGGTTGTGCTCCATGTCGTTTTTCAGCACCGCAACGCGGGCGTCGCGGCCCGAAATTTCCTCTTGCAGCGCGCGAATAGCGGTGTTGGCCCGGTCGGCCTCGATAATAAAGCCTTCCATTTCGGCGCGAATGCCCTGGGTTTCCTCAAAAATAGCGTCTATTTCACGGCCCTTGGCGGCATAGTCGGCCTCGGCGGCCTCTATGTTGCGCTGGTGGGTTCGCTGGGCCTCGCGGGTTTGCTTTGCGGTGTCTACCCACAGGGTAACCTCCAGCGATTTTTTCTGCCCTGAAAGTTCAAGAAAGCGCCGGGCCTTGGCGCTTTCTTTTTCCAGCGGGCCCACCCGGGTTTCCAGCTCCGCCAAAAGATCGCGCAGGCGCACAAGGTTGTCCTCGGCGCCGGCAAGGCGGCGCTCGGCATCGTTTTTGCGGTAGCGGTAGCGGGCAATGCCGCTGGCCTCTTCAAAAATTTCGCGGCGCTCGTTGCTTTTGGCGCCCACAATTTCGGCAATGCGGCCCTGGCCGATAATAGAGTAGCCGTCGCGGCCAAGGCCGGTGTCCAGCAGCATTTCATACACATCTTTCAGGCGCACGCTTTGCCCGTTGATGGAATATTCCGACTCGCCGCTGCGGTAATATTTGCGGCCAATGGTAACCTCGTCGGCGTTTACGTCCAGCCTGCGGTCTTGATTATCCAGAATCAGCTGCACCGAGGCATAGCCCATGGCGCCCCGGCGCTGGGTGCCGCCGAAGATGACATTTTCCATTTTGCCGCCGCCCCGCAGCTGCTTTACGCTGGTTTCGCCCATTACCCAGCGAATGGCGTCGGATATATTGCTTTTGCCGCTGCCGTTGGGGCCTACAACGGCGGTAATGCCCTTGTCGAAGCCAACGCGCGTGCGGTCTGGAAAGGACTTGAAGCCTTGTATCTCAAGCGCCTTTAAAAACATTGCAGTTCCCCTTTTTGGTAATACTTGCCCGCCGCAAGGTGGGCACCCGGCCAAAAAGCCAACAATCTGGCGGGCTAGCCCTCTTTTTCAAGGCCCATCAGCACAAGGGCCTGGCGGGCGGCGTGCTGCTCTGCCAGCTTTTTGCTGTGCCCCTCGCCCCTGCCAATGCAGTTGGAATTGAGGTGCACCTCCACCACAAAGCTTTTGTTGTGGTCTGGCCCGGTTTCGGCAACCACCACATACCGCAGCCGCTCTTCGGGGTTTTGCTGCACCACCTCTTGCAGGCGGGTTTTGTAGTCCTCCTCTGCGGCGGTGCCCTCGGTTACAAACGGCAGAATAAAGGCGCGGGCGGCCTCCATGCCGCCGTCGAGGTAAATGGCGGCAATCAAAGCTTCAAACGCGTTGGAAAGAATGCTGGCGCGCTCGCGCCCGCCGCTCATCTCCTCTCCCTTGCCCAGCAGCAAAAAGTTTCCCAGCTGAATGCGCCGGGCAAAGCCGTCGAGGGCGGGCTCGCACACAAGGCTGGCGCGCTTGCGGGTAAGCTCCCCCTCGGGCAAATGGCGGCAGGAGTGAAACAGGTAATCCGCCACCACCACCGAAAGCACCGAGTCGCCCAGAAACTCCAGCCGCTCGTTGTTGGAAATTTGCTTTTTGGCTTCGTTGGCGTACGAGGTATGGGTGAGCGCCGTTTGTGCAAGCTCGGCGTTTTTAAACCGGTAGCCTATATTTTCTTCAAGGCCCGCCTGCCCGGGGGCCGCTTTGTTTTTTGAACCAGCATTCATAACAACAGGCCTTTCAAAATTAATGGCACACCCGCACGGCGGCTATTCGGCCGCCGCGTTGTGCTGGAGCCAGGCTTCAATGGTGCCCGCCACGTCTTTTTCCGCACAGGTTTTGGCCTGCCGAATGGCGTTTTTAATGGCCTTGGCGTCGGAGGAGCCATGGGCCTTGATCACCGGCTTTTTAATGCCCAGCAGCGGCGCGCCGCCGTATTCGCTGTAATCGAAGCTCTTTTTAAAGGCCGCGAGGTTGCTTTTCATGGCAAGGCCGGCCAGCTTGGTTTTAAGGTTTTGGTAGAACATTTGCTTAATCATGCCGCTGAACATTTTTGCAACGCCCTCGGTAAGCTTTAAAATAACATTGCCGGTAAAGCCGTCGCACACCACCACGCTGGCCTTGCCGCTAGGAATGTCCCGCGGCTCGATATTGCCGGTAAAGTTGAGGCCGCTGTTTTGCAAAAGCGGGTAGGCGGCCAGCTGCAGCTCGGTGCCTTTGGTTTCTTCGGCGCCGTTGTTTACAAGGCCCACGGTGGGGTTTTGAAGGCCCATCACCTTTTCCTGGTAGGCGCTGCCCATGGCGGCAAACTGCACCAGCATTTCGGGGCGGCACTCTACATTGGCGCCGCAGTCTATTAAAAGCCAGGGGGCCTCTGAGCCGGGCATAACGGTGCCAATGGCCGCCCGCTTAACGCCCTTGATGCGCTTTACCAAAAGGGTGGCCCCCACCAGCAGCGCCCCGGTAGAGCCCGCCGAAACAAGGGCGTCCCCTTCGCCGCCTGCCAGCAGCTTTAAGGCCACGGCCATGCTGGCCTCGGGCTTTTTGCGCAAAATATCGGTGGCGTCCTCGTCCATGCCAATTACGTCGGCGGCGGGGTGCAGGGTAATGCCGCTGAGGCTTATGTTGTTTTGGGCGGCGGTTTCCTCCAGCTCTTGCTGTTTGCCCACCGCAATAACCTCCACGCCCAGTTCCTTTACGGCGGCCGCTGCGCCCAGCAGCGGGGCCAGGGGGGCGTTGTCGCCGCCCATGGCGTCGATGATGATTTTCATATCTGCATCTCCTTTACGGCCTTGCTTGGCACGGTATAAATTTACGGAAAGTCTACTTATAAATGATATACGAAAACCCTTCATTTTGCAAAGAAAGGCGTAAATTTTTTCACAAAAAGGCGGGCCGTGCAAAGCCCGGCGGCAAGGCCCCCCCTGCTGCCGCTTGCACAGCCCGCCCTTGGCGGCGGTTAAACCCTTGCCCCACGGGGGCCCTGGCGCGGCAAACCCGCCCGGCCTTTGCAAGCGGAGCGGTGTGCCGCAAAAGCCGCCCCTTTGCAAAAAAGGCCGTGCCAAACGCCCCCGGCAGGCGCCGGGGCCCTGTTTCAGCCCGCCTGCGGGGTTTCCCCCAGCCAATGAGACAGCGCCTCCAGCGCCCGGGCGGCCAACTGCCCGTAGCGCAGGCGCTTGTCGCGGGGGGGCTCCTCCAGCGGGGGCAGCAGGCCCATGTTGGCCCCCATGGGCTGAAAATTTTTGTTGGGGGTGGTAATGTACTGCACCAAAGCGCCGCACATGGTGGCGGCGGGCGGCGGGCTGTAGCTGCCGCCCTGCAAAGCGGCCAAAGCGGCGCGGGCCGCCAAAAGGCCGCAGGCCGCGCTTTCCATATAGCCCTCAAAGCCGGTAATTTGCCCCGCAAAAAACACATGGGGGGCATTTTGCAAACACAGGGAGGGGCCCAGCACCTCGGGGCTGTTTAAAAAGGTGTTGCGGTGCATAACCCCATAGCGCACAAATTCGGCATTTTCAAGGCCGGGCACCATGCCAAACACCCGCTTTTGCTCGCCAAACCGCAGGTTGGTTTGAAAGCCCACCAAATTGTACAGGCTGCCCTCGGCATTTTCGCGGCGCAGCTGCACATTGGCCCAGGGGCGGTGGCCGGTGCGCGGGTTTTGCAAGCCCACCGGGCGCAGGGGGCCATAGCGCAGGGTGTCGGGCCCGCGCTTTGCCATTACCTCCACCGGCATGCAGCCCTCGTACACCGTAAGCTCGCCGTCAAACGCGTGCAGGGGGGCGGTTTCGGCCGCCACCAAAGCGGCGTGGAAGGCCTCGTACTCTTCTTTGTCAAAGGGGCAGTTCAAATAATCGTCGCTGCCCCGGCCATAGCGGGAGGCCGCAAACACCTTGCCCATATCCAGCGATTCGGCGCTTACAATGGGGGCGGCGGCATCGTAAAAAGAAAGCTGGCTGCCCCCGCAAAGCCGGCGGATACAGGCGGCCAGGGGCCCCTCGGTAAGGGGGCCGCTGGCCACAATAACCGGCCGCCCGGCGGGAATTTCGGTTGCCTCGCCATATTCCATTTGTATATTGGGGTGGCTTTGCACCCGCCGGGTAACCCCCTGGCTGAACAGGCCGCGGTTTACCGCAAGCGCCCCGCCCGCCGCCACGCGGCAGGTGTCGGCCACGGCAAGCAGGCTGCTGCCCATAAGGCGCATTTCGGCTTTCAGCAGGCCCCCGGCAGAGTCCTGCCGCTCGGCCTTGAAGGAGTTGGAGCAGACGAGCTCGGCGAAGCCGGGCTGGCTGTGGGCGGGGGAACGCTTGGCGGGCTTTTGCTCCGCAAGGGCTACCCGCACCCCGTTGTCGGCAAGCCAAAGGGCGGCCTCGCACCCGGCAAGGCCCGCCCCTATCACTTGAATTTCGTATTCCATTTTTCCACCGGTTTTGTAAAACCGCAGCCCTCTTTCAGGCAGTTCAGGCTGCCGCTTTTGCCGCCTTTTTTAAACAGGGTGCTGCCGCAGGTGGGGCACACCTCGGCGGTGGGCTCGTCCCAGGTCATAAAATCGCAGGCGGGGTAGTTGGCGCAGCCATAGTACACCCGGCCCTTTTTGCTTTGCCGCACCACCATTTTGCCGCCGTCTTTGGGGCAAAGGCCGGGCATTTCTTTCACAAGCCGCTTGGTGTTTTTGCATTCCGTGATGCCGGGGCAGGCCAAAAACTTGCCGAATCGCCCGGTTTTAATCACCTTATTGCGCCCGCACTGCTCGCACACCACTTCGGTTTCATCTTCGGGAACCTTCACCTTTTTGCCGTCAATATTGGCTTCGGCGGCGGCAAGGCTTTTTTCAAAGCCCTGGTAAAAATCGTCTACGGTTTTTACCCAGTCTGCCTTGCCCTCCTCCACCTTATCAAGGTTGTTTTCCATGTCGGCGCTGAACTTTACATTTACAATGCCGGGGAACTGGTCCAGCAGCAAATCGTTCACCACCATGCCAAGGGCGGTGGGCTTCAGCTTTTTCTGCTCCCGTTCCACATAGCCCCTGTCCACCACGGTGGTAATGGTGGGGGCATAGGTAGAGGGCCTGCCAATGCCGTTTTCCTCCAGCGCCTTAATAAGGGTGGCCTCGGTGTAGCGGGGCGGCGGCTGGGTAAACTTTTGCTCGGCCTTCAATTCCTTCAGCTTCAGCTCCATGCCCTCCTCCAGCGGGGGCAGGGCGGTTTCCTTTTTTTCCTTTTCGTCGCTGGCTTCCTCGTACAGGGCGGTAAAGCCGTCGAAGGTTACCACAAAGCCGCTGGCGCGGAACAAATAGTCGCCCGCCGCAATGTCGGCGGAAACGGTGTCCATCTGGCAGTCGCTCATCTGGCTGGCAATAAACCGGCTCCAGATAAGGCGGTAAAGCTTTGCCATGTCGCCGCTGACGCTTTTTTCCACCTCGTCGGGGGTAAGGGCCGGGTTGGTGGGGCGAATGGCCTCGTGGGCGTCTTGCGCGGCGGTGGCGCTTTTGCGCTTGTACACCCGGCTTTTGCCGTACACATACTGCTCTCCGTAGGCCCCGGTAATGTAGTCTCTTGCGCCGGTAACCGCTTCGTCGGAAAGGCGCAGCGAATCGGTACGCATATAGGTGATAAGGCCGGTGGCGCCAAGGCCCGCAAGCTCTACGCCCTCGTACAGGGTTTGGGCCGCCCGCATGGTGCGGGTGGCGGTAAAGCCCAGGCGGCGGCTGGCCTCCTGCTGCAAGGTAGAGGTGATAAAGGGCGGGGCCGGGGTTTTTTTGCGGGTGCCGCGGGTAATGGATTTTACCGAATAGGGCTTGCCTTCCAGCGACGCGGTGATGGCGTCGGCCTGCGCCTGGTTGGTAACCTCCAGCTTTTTGCCGTCGGCCCCGGCAAACAGCCGGGCGGTGAATTTTTTGCCGCCCGCGGCCAGCAGGGCGTCAATGTTCCAGTATTCGTCGGGCACAAAGGCTTCAATTTCGCGCTCTCGGTCTACAATAAGGCGCACGGCCACGCTTTGCACACGCCCCGCCGAAAGCCCCCGGCGCACCTTGCGCCACAAAAACGGGCTGAGCTTGTAGCCCACCAGCCTGTCCAGCACGCGGCGGGCCTGCTGGGCGTCGAAACGGGCCATGTCGATATTGCGGGCATGGGCCATGCCGTCCTGCACGCCTTTTTTGGTTATTTCGCCAAAGGTAACACGGTTTTGGGCGGTGGTGTCCAGCCCCAGCAGGTTGGCCAAATGCCAGCTGATGGCCTCGCCCTCGCGGTCGGGGTCGGTTGCCAGCAGAATGCTGTCGCTCTCTTTGGCCTTTGCCTTTAATTCACGAATCAGCTTTTCCTTGCCCTTAATGTTGATGTATTTCGGCGTATAGCCGTTTTCCACATCGATGCCAAGCTGGCTGGCGGGCAAATCTCGAATATGGCCCATAGAGGCGGTAACCTCGTAGCCGTTGCCAAGATATTTGCGGATTGTTTTCGCCTTTGCGGGCGATTCTACTATAACCAAAGTAGACATTTTTCACCTCTTGAAAATATTTGCGGGGCACAGCTTTTACTGGTTAACAATGAATTGCCGGCCTGCCAGCTGCCGGGAAAGGCCCGCAAGCTCCAGCTCGGTAAGGGCCGCCATGGCGGCGGCCGGGCCAAGGCCGCTGGCGCCGCACACCTGGGCGTGGGTGCCCTCCGACAGGGGCGAAAAAATACTGCCGGGTACGGCAAATACCTCGCGCCCCCATTCGGCGGCAAAATTTACAGTGCTCATGGTGCCCGAGCGGCTGCGGGCTTCTGCCACCAACACCCCGTGGGAAAGCCCCGCAATAATGCGGTTGCGCTGTAAAAAGAAGGGCTTTTCCGGCCTTGTGCCGGGCGGGTATTCGCTTACCACGGCGCCATGGCGCTGTATAATTTCCATAAGGCCCCTGTTTTCGGAAGGATAACACACATCGTGCCCAAAGGCAATACAGGCAACCGTTGGCTGCCCGGCGGCCAGCGCGGCCTTGTGGGCCTCGGTGTCAAGCCCGGCGGCAAGGCCGCTCACCACCACCGCGCCCCCCGCCGCAATTTGCCAGCCAAGGCTTTGCACCGCCTGCACCCCGTAGGCCGAGGGTTTGCGCGCCCCCACCACGGCAATGCACAGGCGGCTGTTTAAAAGCGCGGTGTCTCCCTTTGTGTACAGCACCGGCGGCGGGTTGTGAATGGTTTTCAGCAGGGCCGGGTAGGCGGGGCTGGTATACACAAGGGCCTGTATGCCCGCCCGCTTCAAGGTTTCCTCCAGCGGGGCAAAGGCGGCGGGCCCGGCCGCCAGCAGCCGCTGGCGCTGGCGGGGTGTGAACAGCCCGCTTTGGCTGAGCACCGCCGGGCTTGC
Source organism: Oscillospiraceae bacterium (assembly GCA_047973285.1). GTDB lineage: Bacteria > Bacillota > Clostridia > Oscillospirales > Ruminococcaceae > JAAYCI01. Next base: position 25,260 of record JBKEBR010000303.1, read on the forward strand.
CGCAAGGGCCGAAAGGCTGTGGGCATGTTCTGCCAGCACCCGGCCGGAATTGGGCGCCCCAAACCCCAGCCCATGGCTAAGCCACAGCCAGCTTTGCAGTTCCATGCCGCCACCCCCTGTTGGTTGCCGTTAAAAGTTATTGTAGACATACATTGCCGCATCTGTCAATAAAAGAAGGCCCTTACAGGCCCCAAAAACGCCTTTGGCGTGCTTTTTCGCCTTAAGAGGCGGCGCCGCCGCAAAGGGCCGCGGTACTGTTTAAAAAAATTTCCGCCCGCCGCAAACCGGCAAGATGGCCCGCCCCATTGCAGCGGCTGCCTTTTCTTTAAAAGGGAAGCTTGGTGCGGCGGCACGCCTGCGCCGCTGCGGCGCAGAAGGGCATTGAACAGGGCTGCGCCGTGCCGGGTGCAACCCGTAATGCACTTACACCGGCAAAAAAACCGCCCGGCGGCGGTTTGAGGCATTGGCACAAGATGTTTTTGAGCTCAACGCTTGTTGAGAAAATCAAAACCCCCACTGTACAGCGAGGGTTAGAATGCGTTTACGCGTGTTGCTTTGCAAGTGCCACTAAGTTAGCAAAATCTGCTGGGTTGTGGATTGCCATTTCAGAAAGCATTTTTCTGTTGATGTCGATGTTTGCTTTCTTAAGACCGTTCATAAATTTAGAATAGCTTAAACCGTTTGCTCTTGAAGCGGCATTGATTCTAGCGATCCATAACTTTCTGAAGTCTCTTTTTCTTAATTTTCTACCGACGTAAGCCGATCTCATCGATCTCATTACGGCAGGCTTTGCTGCTCTATAGTCTAAGCTTTTTTGTCCCCAAAAGTCTTTAGCCATTTTCAACACTTTTTTATGTTTTTTCTTAGCGTTTACTGCG
>JBKEBR010000304.1:0-9989 GCA_047973285.1 Oscillospiraceae bacterium
AGGGCTAAAACCGGCTATTCTTTTCACCTGGCGGCAGGCAACCACGAGGTCATTGGCGTAAGCGAGGTGTATTCCGCCTTGCCCGCCTGTAAAAACGGCATTGCAAGTGTCCGCAAAAATGCGCCCGGCGCTTCTATTGAAGACCAAACCACCGGCGAGCAGGCTAAAAACCCCAAATTTGAAATTTATTTGGACAAGGCCGGCGAATTCCGTTTCCGCTTAAAAGCCCCCAATGGCGAGCCCATTCTCGCTTCAGAGGGCTACAAAACAAAAGACAGCTGCAAAAAAGGCATTGAAAGCGTTCGCAAAAATGCGCCCGACGCCCTGCTTGAAGAAGCTCTTTAATTGCTTTTCTGTGTAAGGCATGCGCCAAAAAGCGCATGCCTTTTTGTTGTATCGTCCGCAATGTTTGCCGTTTCAGTTTGCATTTCGCCTTTGCTTTTTGTATACTGTTTTAGACGGTTTGCCCCTTTATTTCCTTATTACAAAGGAGAACAGCATGAGCCACTACAGCACTGCAAATTTGTTTGATTTTTCCCACACTCTTGCGGCGGCGTTGTTTAAAAATTCCGTTTGGCCGTGGGATGTGCTCAAGAATATCAGTTCTTTTATTCTACAGCTTGGCCCCACCCTTTCTGCGGAGGTATTTGAAAACCCCGCCGAGGGCGTTTGGGTTGCCAAAAGCGCGGTTGTTGCCCCCACCGCCCACATAAGCGGCCCCTGCATTATTGATGAGGGCGCCGAAATACGCCACTGCGCCTTTATACGGGGCAGCGCCATTGTGGGCAAAAACGCCGTGGTGGGCAATTCCACCGAGCTGAAAAACGTGGTGCTGTTCGATAACGTGCAGGTGCCCCATTTTAATTATGTGGGCGATTCGGTGCTGGGCTATAAGGCCCACATGGGGGCGGGGGCCGTTACCTCCAACGTAAAAAGCGACAAAACCCCCGTTGCCGTAAAAGCAGAGGGCGGCATCAATACCGGGCTTAAAAAGCTGGGCGCCATGCTGGGCGATGGTGTGGAAATTGGCTGCAACAGTGTTTTAAACCCCGGCACCATAGTGGGCAAAAACAGCAGCATATACCCCACCAGCTGTGTGCGCGGCGTGGTGCCGCCAAACAGCATCTATAAAACCGGCGGGCAAATTGCCGCCAAACGGTAATGCGCACAGCTTTATAAAAAACTGGAAACCGCCTTTGGCCTTTCCCAATTAAAAGGATGGATACATTTTGGCAAGATTATTTGGTACCGACGGCGTTCGCGGCCTGGCAAACCAGGATATTACCGCAGAGCTTGCAATGAACATTGGGCGGGCGGCAGCCGCCGTGCTTACCCAGGGCCGCAGGCGCAGGCCCCTGGTGGTAATTGGCAAGGATACCCGCATTTCCTCCGACATGCTGGAAAGCGCCCTTGCTGCCGGGCTTTGCTCGGTAGGGGCCGATGTAATTGGGGTGGGGGTTCTTTCCACCCCAGCTGTGGCCTACCTTGTAAAGCAATACAAGGCAGACGCCGGCATTATGATTTCGGCCAGCCACAACCCCTACCCCTACAACGGCATCAAAATTTTCAGCGGCGACGGGTTTAAGCTGCCCGACGACCTTGAAAACCGCATTGAGGCCCTGGTGCTGGACGAACCCGAAAGCCTTTGCCTTGCCGCCACCGAACAAATTGGCACCGTAAGCTATGCCGCAGAGGCGGCAGGCGACTACATAGAGCACCTGAAAACCAGCGTGCCAACCTCGCTGGAGGGGCTTCGCATTGCGATAGACTGCGCCAACGGCTCTGCCAGCAAAACCGCCGCCCGGCTTTTTAAAGAGCTTGGGGCCGAGGCGGAAATTCTTTCTGCCGAGCCAAACGGCCTGAATATTAACGAAAACTGCGGTTCTACCCACATGCAGGCGCTGCGCAGTTATGTGCTGGAACACAAGCTGGACGCCGGCATCGCCTTTGACGGCGATGCCGACCGCTGCCTTTGTGTGGATGAGAACGGCAACGAAATTGACGGCGACTTTATTATGGCCATTTGCGCGCTGGATATGAAGGAGCGCGGCAAGTTGCGCCACAACACCGTTGTGGGCACTATTATGGCCAACATGGGCTTTGGCAAATTTTGCGAAGAGAACGGCATTCGGTTTGTGCCCACCAAGGTATGCGACCGCTATGTGCTGGAGGAAATGGAGATGGAGGGCTACCGCTTTGGCGGCGAGCAGAGCGGGCACGTCATTTTTCGGGATTTTTCCACCACCGGGGACGGCCAGCTTACCGCCATTCAGCTTTTGTGCCATTTGCGCCGCACCGGAAAAACCCTTTCCCAGCTGGCCTCGGTAATGACCCGTTACCCGCAGGTGATGAAAAACATTCAGGTAACCCCCGCAGGCAAGCTGGCCTTTTACACCAACGATTCCATAAAGGCAAGCATTGAAAAAAACAAAGAGGCCCTCGGGGAAAACGGGCGCATTGTGGTGCGGGTTTCCGGCACCGAGCCCCTTATTCGCGTAATGGTAGAGGGCAAAAACGAGCTGGACATTCAAAAGGCCGCCAATGAAATTTCCCTGGTGGTGGAGCGGGAGCTTTGCTGAGCATATCTTTTGTTTTCTCTGCCCCTTAAAAGCCGCTTTGCGAACCTTTTTGCGCGGTTTATAGGCCACCCGGTGGGCCTTTCCTTTCTTAAAAACATTCTTTTGTTGTATTGGCGTATTGTTTTTTTGCGTAGCTCCAACCCACACAGCACACCGCTTTTCAGCTGAAGGGAGCAGATAAAATGCCTTATGTTGTAGATTTTGAAAATGTTTCCGACACGGGGCTGGAGGCTTCGCCCCTGCGGGAGGCCCTTGCCGGCCTGCGGGCCAACGAGGCCCGCTATTACCGGAATAAGTACGGGCATGAATTTTCAGTGCTGCCTGCGGGCGAAACGCCCGAGACCCTTGCCTATGTAAACCGCATTCTCAAAGAAGAGCGCGGCCTTGTGCTGGCGGCGACCCCGCTGGAAACCTCCTCTTTTCAGGTTGAAAACATTAAAATGGTGTATGTTTTTTACCAGAACGGCCTTGCCGTAAATGTAATGTACACAATCGACGACCCCAAAAAGCGGGCCGTTGGCTTTAAGCTGGCCGAAGGCATGGAAGTGCCGGCAGAGCTGGAGGGAAAATTTAAATTTGCCCGGCAAAAATCCAAACTGGCCGGCACCATTCGGGGTTCTTTTTTTGTAATTAAAGGGGAATACTAGCCCCGGCAGGCGAAAATAAGCGCCCGCATTTCGCACAGGGTAAAGCTGCGAAATGCGGGCGCTTATTGTATAAAAATTTCCCACACACCCGGCCATGGCCGGGTGTTTTATTTTTTAAAAAGGTTGCGCGCCAGCATGGAAAGCCCGTTCAAGCCCGCTTTGGGGTAGGTTTTATATTCCCTTACCGGCTGCCAAAGGGCCGGTTTTTCGTCAAACAAAAGGGCTTCCCCCTCTTGCCCTGTAATGCGCGCGGGCGCCTCGTATTTTTGTGAATACTCGGTGGCGGCATAGTTCCACTCTACCGTTCCCTCTGCACCCACTGCTTTGGCCCAAAGGCAAAATACAAGGCTGGCCGCCTCGCCGTAGCAATAGCGTTCAAACAATAGCTTACCGCCCCGACATACCGTAACACAATCGCGAAAGCGGCTGTGCCCTTCTTTTTCAAAACGAATGGCCGCAAGGCCTTTTTGCCGAAGCTTTTGTACCACTTGTTGGTATGGCATGGCAGTTTCTCCTTATTCTTCTGTGGTGGCCGCGGGCGGCAAAGGGATGTTTATTCTTTTTCCCGCAGCAGGCCGCCGCGGTAGGCTGCCAGCAGGGAATTCAGCTCGGCAATGCGCTGCTGCAGGGTTTGGCCGGTGTCGGTGTCGCGCACGGTAACCCGTTTGGGAAAGCGCTCCACAATTTGTACCTGGGGCGCCTTTTTAAAGCCGCTCTCCTTCACCTCGGCAAAAGGGCGGTGCTCTGCCAGGGCAAGGTGGTGGGAATTGGCAATGAGGGTATAGCCCCCTATGCCGGTATGGCTGTGGTAGGCCTTGGAAATGCCCCCGTCTATTACAAACAGCAGGCCGCCGCCCTTTACCGGGCTTTCGCCATGGCTTAAGCGCACCGGAACATGCCCGTTGATAATGTGGGCCCGGGCGGGGTTCAGCTTAAATTCCCGCAAAATCATTTCACAGGTTTCGCGGCTGCCCACAAAATTGTAATAGGGGTTTTGCACCTCGGTATGGGTGCCCTTTTCCTCTATAAAATACCGCTCGAAGGTGGTAAGGCAGCTTTTGCCAAAAATGGGGGAATCTGCCCCGCACCAAAGGTACCACATATAATCGCCCGCGTCGGCCCGGGCGGGGCTGCCTTTGGGGGCATAGTAGGCATTGCGTATTTTTTCGTCGATGGCGTCCAGGTATTTTTTCCCCGAAAGCCGCTCGCCATCCAGTTCAATTTGTTTAAATTCCCCTTTTTCATTCAGGGGAATGCAGCCGTGGTACAACAGGTTGTCGCCGCATATTTTGTACATGCTGCCGTTGTTGTACAAATAGCGAATGTGCTTTTCCAGCAGGCGGCTGTGGGTAAAGCTACGGGTAAGGGTGCGCACCAGCTCTTGTTCGCCGGGGGTAAGCTGCAAAGGGGCCTCGGGGTTCACAGTGGGGAAAAGGGTGTCCCGCAGGGGGTAGGTTTTTTCTTGCAGCGTTATTTCGCCTTTTTCAAAATTTACCTGTTGCAGCAGGGCGCGGTGCTGCATGCCGTATTCCGGGTGGCGGGCAACCAGCTGGCCCTCCAGCTTAAACTGAACAATGGCAATGGCCTTGTGCATTTTTGCGGCAAGGTTTGCATCAATGGGGTCGTACACATTCCTGTCCAGCAGGTGGGGTTGAAAAGGCAGGCAGGGGTCGTTTTTATACACCTCCGCCGCAAAGGCGGAAAGTGGCCGCAGGTTGATGCCGTAGCCGTCCTCCAGCAGGTCGAAATTGTTGTAGCTGATGGCAAGGCGCACCACATTGGCCACGCAGGCCTGGCTGCCGCTGGCCGCGCCCATCCAGTGAATGTCGTGGTTGCCCCACTGAATATCCACGTCTCCATAGGTCATCAGCTCTTCCATCACCTGGTCTGCGTGGGGGCCCCTGTCGAAAATATCGCCGATAATGTGCAAACGGTCGATGCTGCACTGGCGAATAAGGCGGCACAGGGCCACAATAAATTTGTGGGCCACCCCGGTTTCCACAATGGCGGCAATAATGGCGCTGTAATAATCTTCTTTGTTTTCTTCGGTGTCGGCGTGCAGCAGTTCGTCCAGCACATAGGCAAACTGCCGGGGCATTTTTTTGCGCACCTTGCTGCGGGTATATTTGCTGGCCACCGATTTGCAAATTTGCACCAGCGGGTAAATAACAACGCGGCACCAGTCGCCACCGCCGGGCTGGGTTGCCAGCACCTCTTCGGGGCGGTAGATAAGGCTGGAAAGCAGGTCGCGCTCGGCCTCCGGCACGGAATTTTGCAGCAGGGCCTCTATTTTGGAATGGATAACCCCCGAGGCGGTCCCTAGCAGGTAGGAAAAGGCATCGGCCTCGCCATGAATGTCGCTGAAAAAATACTCGGTGCCCTTGGGCAGCTGGCAAATGGAACTGAGGTTGATAATTTCCGCCGATACGGCGTCGGCCGTGGGGTACTCTTTGGAGAGAAGCTCCAAATAATGCCTGTCGGTCAAGGGTATCCCTCCTTTAAAAATTACTGGCGCAGCCCTTTAAAGCTTTTTTGCATGCCGCGCCTTGGGCGCAGCCCCAGGCGGCCGGCCGCTTATTTGCCCGTAAACCGGTAGCCCTTTGCAAGTAAGCTGTGCAGCCATGCGCTGGCTGCCGTTTCTTCCTCTTTCACTTCAACACGGTGGTTCCAGCGGTTTTTGCCCACCTGCTCAACAGAATGGAAATGGGGGTCGGCTGTTTTTTCGTATGCCCACATCCACAAAAATTTCCGCTTTACCGAATAGCTTACCTGCGCTTTTAAAGCCACGGTAACCCCACCCAGCGAACGCACAAAGGCGTCTATCGCATTCCAGTATCTCCATGTTTCAGGCTTGCCCTGAAAGCTGCCTACCATTTTGTTGGGGCCTTTCATAGGCTGTTTCCCGTTTTTCCGCCGTTGCGGCATTTCCCCCGCTTTTTTACGCGAAGGCCGTTGTACTCTTTTCTTTATACTACCACACTCTTTGTATTTTAAAAAGGCATGGGGCGCCCCCGCTGCCCCTTGGGGCCCAAATTTTCTTTTGGCAAATTCGTATTTATGTAATTTTTTTCGAGTTTCTTTCGTATTTTGGTATAATGGAAGCAATATTACCACCGCCGATAAACGAAGGGAGCGCGCATGCACGCTGCAAACCGCATTGTAGAGGAAGTGGAAAAGGCATACCTTGGCAACACCGCCGCCATTCGCAAAATATTGCTGGCGCTGCTGGCCGGGGGCCACGTTTTGCTGGAGGATATTCCCGGGGTGGGCAAAACCACCCTGGCCAATGCCTTTTCGCAGGCGTTGGGCCTGCGCTGCAACCGGGTGCAGTTTACCCCCGATGTGCTGCCCACCGACATAACCGGGTTTTCTATTTACAAAAAAGAAACCGGCACCATGGAATACCAGGCTGGCGCCGCTTTGTGCAACCTGTTGATGGCCGACGAGCTGAACCGGGCCCCCAGCCGCACCCAGGCCGCCCTGCTGGAGGCCATGGAGGAAGAGAGGGTTACGGTAGACGGTGAAAGCCACCGCCTGCCGCAGCCCTTTATGGTAATTGCCACCCAAAACCCCACCGGCAGCGCCGGCACCCAGCTTTTGCCCGAAAGCCAAATGGACCGCTTTATGCTGCGGCTTTCGCTTGGTTACCCGCCCCCGGAAAGCGAGCGGGAGATGCTGCGAAGAAAGCAGGACGGTGAGAAATTTGAAGTGCGGCCGGTTTGCAGCGCCGGGGAGGTGCAGCAGTTGAAGTTGGCCGCCCGGCAGGTTTACGTTGCGCCGCCTATTTATAAGTACATTGTTGCTCTTACCGGCGCCACCCGGCAGCACCCCCTGGTTGCACAGGGTGCCAGCCCCCGGTGCTCGGTTGCCTTGCTTGCTTTGGGGCAGGCCAGCGCTTTTATGGCAGGCCGCAGCTTTGTGCTGCCCACCGATATACAGGCTGTTTTTGAGGACTGCACCGCCCACCGCCTTGTGCTAAGCCCCACCGCCCACCAGCAGCAAAAAAACGGCTCTGCCCTTTTGCAGGATATTTTGCGGCAGGTGCCCGCCCCCTCGCCGGAGGATACCCCGTGATGCGCCGGCGCATTGTATACGGGGTTTTGCTGTGCGCCGCCCTGGCCTACTATATTTTCCACTCCGGCTATGCCGCCTGGCTGTTTTTATGCTTTGTTGCCGCGTTTGCGCCATTGCAGCTGCTTTTCAGCCTGCCCTTTTGGTTTAAAACGCGGCTTCAACTGCGGGCGGGCCAAGCCATTGCTTTTTGCGGGCAGCCTTACGCGCTGCAGCTTTGCCGGGTAAACGCTTTTGCTCTTTGCCCGGTAAAGGGGAGGCTGGAATGCAAAAATTTGTTTACCGGCAAAGCCGAACACCACCCCTTTGTGCTGTACCCCTCTGAAGAAAATACCGAGGTTTCCCTGTGCCAGGAAATTTGCGGCGTGGTGGAAGTATGCTGTTTAAAGCCGCGCATGCTGGACCTGGCCGGGCTGTTTGCCCTTCCCTTGCCGGCCCCCGCCCCTTTGCACCTGCTTGTACAGCCGGCCCCGGCCGAGGTTCCCCTTGCTGTTTTTCAAAGCGCCATGGGCGCGCCCGGGCGGCCCCTTTTTACACAGGCCTCCGCAGGCGCCCCGCGTGAATTTTCCGATATTCGCGATTTCAGAGACGGAGATTCTTTGCGGGAGGTGCACTGGAAGCTAAGTGCCAAACGAAATCGATTGCTTGTAAAAGAGTTTACCTTTGGCGGCACAGGGCCGCTGTACATCGGGTTTGATTTTTGGGGCACGCCCGAAAACGCCTGCCTTTCCCTAGCGGCGGCCTGCTTCCTTTCGCGCCTTTTACTCGCCGGGGAGCAGCCCCATGCCCTTTGCTGGGCAGAGGCGGGCGGCGCCAGCCGGCACCGGCCCATTGCCACCGAGGCAGATTTGACGAAATTGTTGTGGCAGCTGCTGGCCGCACCGCCCCCCGCCGCCCGGCAGCCTGGCCCAGAGGCGCCGGGCCGGCTGGTTATGGCCCGGCCCGGCGGCCCGGCACCCGCCTTTTTACAGGGGGGCGAGCTATGAAAAAGAAACCTTTTCTTTTGAGCCTGGCGCTGGTATGCTTTTTGTGCACCGGCACCTTTTCCGCCCTGCTTTGTTTTTTGCAGGGGCTTCGGTTTACCGTAATTTCCCCCGCTCTTTGGGGGGCGGGGGCCGGGCTTGCGTTGGGCTGCCTGTATTTTTTTGTTGCCCGCCTGCGCCGCCCGCTTTTGGTGGCTGGGGGCCTTGCTTATGGCGCGGCTTTCGTTGTGCTTTTTCCCAAAATACAAACCGGGGCCCGGTACTGCGGGCAGCTTGTGCGTGCCCGCTTTGCGGAGGTTTTTTCCGAATACGGGGCCGCTTCTCTGCCCCTGCCCAGCCTTTCCGCCCTCAATGCCGCCGGTATTTTTCTTTTTTTCGCCGCCATATTGCCGGCGCTGTACCTTTGCTGGGCCGTGCTGCGCCGCCAAAGCTTTTGGCTGTTTTTTGCGGGCACCCTGCCCTTGTTCGGCTTCGCTTTCAACCTGTTTGGGCTGCCCGGTGAAATTCCTTCCGCCCTGCTCATTGGCTGCTGGCTTGCCCTTTTGCTGAAGGGGCCGGTTGCTAAAATGGGCCAAAAAACCGCCCTGGTGCGGGCGGCCGGGGCTTTTCTGTTGGCGCTGGTTTACTTTTTCTGCGCGTTTCTTTTATTTCCCCGGGCGCAGTACACCGTATGGGAGGGGGTTTTCAAGGCCCGCAGCTCCCTTGCCGATTTTGGCACCACCTTGCAATATGCCTCTCCTTTCGACACCCTGCCCGGGTTTTACAGCGGCACGCCTTTGGGCAACCGGCAGGTTCTGGTTGACCTTTCCTCCACCGGGTATCTTCGCTTTGGCAGCGATACCGCCCTGCGCATACAGGGCAGCCTTGCGCCCGGCGCTTACCTGCGGGGCTTTTCCTCTGCCGTTTACACCGGCCAGGCCTGGCAGCAGCTGCCGGAGCAGGAATACCCCGAACAGGGCTTTGCCTTTGAACCGCTTACCTATTACAGCTCTGCCGTGAACAACGCCCCCGGGGCAAACGAGTTTTTTTCCGCGGCCCCGCTTTCCGTTATCAACAAAAGTGCCAACCCCCAATATTGTTACGCCCCCTACGGCTTTGCCCTTCCCGCCAAAGAAAGCGGCGGCTTTGCCTTTGTGCAGGACGCTTATTTTTTCCCAAAAGAGCAACTCTATTCTCTGGAATTTTTGAACCCGCTTGCCGGCCCAATGCCACCGGCCACCCTGGATGATTATTTGAACCTCTCCAGCTCCGGCAGTTACGCTTTGGTGCTGGGCCAAAACCCGGAAAACGGCAGGCAGGTTTTGGTATTTACCGGCTCTGACGGCACACAAAGCATTTACGAGTTTAACCCTGTTCATTCTTTTTTCATTGAAACACCAGTTCAACTGGACCTTGCGCAGATACCCTACACCGGCGCCGACCGGGAATACATGGAATACATTCGGGAGGTGTATACCCGCCTGCCCGAAGACACCGCCGCCGCCATGCGCCAAATTGCCGCGGAAGAAGGCATTGCCGCCTCTGAAGGTATATGGGACTGGCAGTACCTGGCTGTGCGGGTGGCAAAGTATGTTCAAACGGCGGCCCGCTACACTCAAACCCCCGGCCGCCAGCCCGCCAACCAGGATTTTGCCGCCTATTTTTTAACCACCGGCAAAAAGGGGTACTGCATGCATTTTGCCACCGCCGCGGTAACCTTGCTGCGCGCC
>JBKEBR010000305.1:0-2873 GCA_047973285.1 Oscillospiraceae bacterium
GATTCCAGCATCGCTCCACCGCTCAAAATATATCTATCCAATTTGAGTAAGGCTCTAATTCAGCTTGCGCATCTTCGAGGCTGGTACCTTTTACAGAGATATAAACCTTCAGCTTTGGTTCGGTTCCCGATGGGCGCAGCACCAGCCAGCCATTTCCAAAAGAAAATTTGAGCACGTTTGATTTCGGAAGCTTCAGCACCTCTGGAACGCCAACGGCCATCTCGGTATGGGTGCCTGCCAGAAAATCATCCACTGCCAGCAGGTTTTCGCCGGCAAAGCAAGTAGCGTAATTGCTTCGAAATGCGTTCATCACCCTCGCAATTTCTTTTTGGCCGCTTTGGCCCAGCTTTTCAATGGTAAACAATTTATCAGCATAATAACCGTTGGCTTCATATAAATTCCGCAACGCACCGGGCAGGCTTTGCCCCATGGTTTTGTGGTACAAAGCCATTTCGGCAACCAGGGCACAGGCAAATACGGCATCCTTGTCTCGCACAAAATCGCCCGCAAGGTAACCGCAGCTCTCCTCAAAGCCAAACATAAAATTGTGGCTTCCATTTTCTGCCCATTGCTGTGCCAGCTCACCAATGTATTTAAACCCGGTTAAGGTTTCCTCTACATATACGCCGTATTTACCGCAAATTGCCTTTGCCAAATCGGTGGTTACAATGGTTTTCACTATGGCCGCGCCCAATAGCTCTTTGGCGCTTGCTTTGTATGCCAGAATATATTCACAAAGCAGCGCACCCACCTGGTTGCCTGAAAGCCGGACATATTCACCGCATTCGTTTTTTGCCATCACACCCACCCGGTCGCAGTCGGGATCCGTGGCCAAAATCAAATCTGGATGTGTTTTACCTGCCTGTTGCAGGGCCAAACGATAAACAGCGGGCTCTTCGGGGTTGGGGTAGGGCACTGTAGAAAAGTCTCCGTCGGCCACAGCCTGCTGTGCAACCAAATTCACATTCCCAAAACCCAGCTTGCGCAGCACTTCGGGCACCGGTTTACTCCCCGTGCCGTGCAAGGGCGTGTAAAGTATTTCCAGTTCGGCGGCCCGTTCAGCCAACAGCTTTTTCCGCAGCGCCAGCCCCACCACCTTGTTGTAGTAGGCACCCTCTGTTTCCGCTCCCAGCCAGTGCAGCAAGCCGTTTTTTTCCGCGTTTTGCAAATTCATTTTGTGCACGCCCGTGAAAAGATCACACCCGTTTATCCTCCCCCGAATTTGTTCCGCCATGGCGTCGGTGGCCTGCACACCGTCGGGACCATACACCTTAAACCCGTTGTATTGTTTTGGGTTGTGCGAAGCCGTAATTACAATGCCGGCCCCCGCTTTTTGGGAACGCACCGCAAAAGACAGCATTGGCGTGGGCTGTACCTGGCAAAACAAGTGTACCGCAATGCCATTGCCGCACAGCACCCCGGCAGCGCAGCAGGCAAACTCGAAGGAGTGGCGCCGTGTGTCGTACCCAATGCAAACGCTTTGCCCCAAGGTTTCCTGCTCTTTCAGGAAATTCGCAAGCCCTTGGGCGGCCTGCCCCACAGTGTAGCAGTTCATTCGGTTGGTTCCGGCGCCCATAACACCGCGCAGCCCCCCGGTGCCAAAGGCAAGCCTGCTCCAGAAACGGTCTTCTATGGCGGCAAGGTTGCCGGTTATTTTTTCAAGCTCCTGTGCAACAAACGGGTCGTCGGCAAATTCTTTCCACCGTTCAAATTCCCTCAAAACGCATACTTGCATACCATTGCTCGCTTTCAGGCAACAATAAAACAGGCCTTTCCCACGGCGGCAAAGGCTTGCTTCATCTGTGTGCCAACTTTATGATAGTTCACCAACAAATGCAAATTCGGTATCGGCAAAGCCCGGCAGAGGCTCGTGCCCAAAATCAGGGTACAAACACAGCTTTTTTTCACACCTCAGCGCATTATACACCGCAAACTGAGTAGAAGGCAGGCAGGTTACATCTGCAAGGCCAATGGCCATAAGCACACTGCCCCTGATTTGCGGGGCAAGAAAATGCACATCAATATAGCCCAGGCGCTGAAAAAGCTCCTCTTCTCTCTCGTGAAGGGGGTCGAACAGGCGAAAGTAATCAAACAATTCCTTGTAGGCATTGCTCCCCTGCCCCATTTCCCAAGTGCGCCTGAAATCAGAGAGAAAGGGCATTTGCACCACAGTGCGCTTAACCTGCTCGCTAAGGGCACTGCAGGCTATGGCCAGTGCGCCCCCCTGCGAGGCGCCCGCCGCCGCAATCCTTTCTTTGTCCACTTCAGCAAAGCCGGCCACAGCACGCAACAGCTGCACAGAATCCAAAAAAATGTGGCGAAAAAGCAAATCCTGCACCCCGTCCCACACACCGCGAATAATGTGCCCGTGCTGGGTATTTCCACCAACACCGCCGGGGTCTGTGCTGCGGCCGCCCTGGCCGCGGCAGTCCATTGCCGCCACGCAGAAGCCCTGCAGCACATAGGGCAAATACTGGCTCCAGCTTCCGCTGTTCATGGTATAGCCGTGGAAGCACAGCAGGCAGGGATGGGACCCGGGGCTGGTGGGCCGCAGATATTTTGCGTACACCAACGCGCCCCGTACCCCTTGAAAAGTGAGGTCGCAGCACTCTACCCCCTTAGCCTGAAACCCGGCCGGTTGCAGCCGGGGCTGCGGCGCCGCCAAGTCCAACTCTGCCAGCGCCGCCTGCCAATAGCTGTCAAAATCTTGTGGTTTTGGGGAAATACCGCTGTATTCTTGAAGCTTTTCAAGAGGCAAATCAATTATAGGCATGCTTATTTCTCCCAAGGGTTTTCAAGAAGTTCTTGCAGCAGCTCATCAAATTTGCAGGTTGCCACACCCACATACTGGTCGGCTCCGCCGTAATACACAA
>JBKEBR010000306.1:0-9017 GCA_047973285.1 Oscillospiraceae bacterium
ACCACCCGCTCGCTTCCTTCAGACGGCTTTATATATGGCGTTTGCAAAGCAAACAGGCCCCTGCACGCGGTAAATGTAATTTTGTTTCAAAACTTTTTCCTGCGCTGCTGTGGAGAGCAAGATACAAGCCGGTATTTTGATATTTTAAAAGACATCCAAAATTTTGATGAGCAAACCTTTATGCACGAGCTTTACCCAACCCTTGCGGAAATGCTGCACTGCCCCTATACAAAAACCGCCAAAAAGCTGTTTGTGAAAAGCCGTGTTTACGATATTGCCGCGCATTTAATTGCGCTTTGCGATTCCGAATACGCGCAGCCCAACATATCGCTTGGCAAATTTGATGTAGAGCAGATACGCAGCATTCCCTCCCTGCTGCAAAAAAACCTGAAAAATCCGCCCTCTATATCTGCGCTTTCCCGCATGGTTGCCCTAAACGAATTCAAATTGAAGGTGGGCTTTAAAAAGGTTTTTAACACCACCATTTACGAGTATTTGCGCCAGTTGAGAACAGAACGGGCCATAGAGCTGATGAAGGAAGAGCAGCCGCTGGAAAAAATAGCAGGGCAGGTTGGCTATAAAAGCATGCGGGGGTTTAGCCAGGCCTTCGCAAAATGCACCGGCGTAACCCCGGCGGAATGGCGCAGGCAGCGCAGCCAAATAGCCGCGCCGTTAAAAGAGTAATAACACTGCGCTTCCGTACTTCTTCGAAGCAATCGGTTCAGCTTCCCCGTAATGTTTTTGGCGTGGGAATGCACGAGGGGCACATGCGCAGCCCGCTATCACAATATGCAATAAACCGCTGCCCGCAGTATGCGCGGCGGTGAGGCTGGCGGCACACAGTGGGAACGCCGCAAGGCTGGCAGCCGAATGCTGCCGGCCTTGCGGCGCTGCTTGCCAGCAACCCGAAGCTGCCAATGAAAATCGCCCAGGACGGCCAGGCTGCCAACACAGGCTAAATTTATTGGCAAAAAGCTTCATGGCAAAAAAGTGCGTATTGGCAAATTCCGAAAAAGCGGCTCTGCATTTCCTCGAAAATCATCCCCGTATTAGCAAAAAAATTTCTGAAAAACAATGAGAGAAAAGTTCACTTCTTGTGAAATTTTTCGCGGTAAGAAAGCCGCGTACTGGCAAAAACCCATCCTCCATATCAGCAAATATGGGCGAAAGCGAAGATGGCAATAAAAAACGGAAACCCCTTTAAATAAAGGGTTTCCGGCTTTATCATTGGCACGCCCGACGAGATTCGAACTCATGGCCTTCCGCTTAGGAGGCGGACGCTCTATCCTGCTGAGCTACGGGCGCATATTCAATTTTGGTATGCCTCTTTGCCGCCCAAACGGGAACCACCCAGGCTCTCTCAGGCGGTGCTTGTTTTCTCCATTTAACCAGGCAGGCATGCATAAAACTGTTTACTTGCGGCGGCCTTGCGGCAAACGGCACTGCCCAGTGGCCCTGCCTGTTAAAAAAGGGCACAGCCCCACCATTTTGCCTTATATACCTTACCATGTTTCACCGGCAAAAGCAAGGTTGGCTTTGCCCGCTCTGCCAAACAAACCCGGGCCGCCGCGCGGCAAAAAGCCCTGCCCGTTTTGCCGCCGCACGCGGTGGCAAAACCAAAGGCCCCACCATATTTTTGCACAGGCAGGCAAAGCGGCGGCGCCCCGCCGCTTTGCCTTTTATTCCGCTGTGGCCGCAAACGCAAAAAACATGGCGGAAAAACCGCGAAAAACTTGCATTTTAAGTGGTTTTGCAGTAGAATTTAACTACTACTAATTTGGTATGATTTGTTGCTTTTGCTGCCCCTTGCCGCGGCGGCACACAAACTACCCGTTATATAAACCAAAGGAGATACAGCACTATGCCTAACGCACTGCTTGAGGTTAGCAACCTGAAGGTAGCGGCCGGTGAAACGGTCATTCTCGACGGCCTGAACCTCACCATAAATTCCGGCGAAACCCATGTTCTAATGGGCCAAAACGGCGCCGGTAAGTCTACCTTGGGGGCTGCCATTATGGGCAACCCCGCATTTTCTGTAGAGGGGGGCTCCATCGTTTTTAGCGGGGAGGACGTTACCGACGAAAGCCCCGACAAACGCGCCCGCAAGGGCATTTTTCTTTCGTTCCAAACCCCCGAGGAGGTGCCCGGCGTAACCCTCGAGAATTTTTTGCGCCTTGCCCGGGGCGCCGTTACCGGCGAAACACCCCGCATTTTAATTTTCCGCAAAGAGCTTACTGAAAAAATGAACCAGCTGCAAATGCCGGCAGAGTACGCAAAGCGCGACTTGAACGTAGGTTTTTCCGGCGGCGAGCGCAAAAAAAGCGAAGTGCTGCAAATGCTGATGCTGAACCCCAAGCTCGCCATTCTCGACGAGACGGATTCCGGCCTTGACGTAGACGCCGTGCGCACCGTGTCGCAGGGGGTTCGCCAGTTCCGCACCGAAGACAATTCGCTGCTTATTATTACCCACAACACCAAGCTGATAGAGGGCATGCACATCGACAAGGTACACGTTTTGGCAAACGGCAAAATTGTGCGCAGCGGCGGCCCCGAGCTGATTGACTTAATTACCGAACAGGGCTTTTGCGCCATTACCGACGAAGACGGCAACTGCCTGCTTGCGGGCAGCGACGGTGAATGCACTGTGAGCGACCAGGAGCCCTGCGCCAAGAGCGGGGGTGACCCGGCGTGAAGGCTTTTGAAGAAGAAAAAACCCATGTGGAAAATATAGACCGCACCATTTACGACCAAAAGGGCACCATGGCCCCCGCCTTTACGGTAAACAGCGGCCTTACCCCGGAAATTGTGTCCACCATTTCCGACGAAAAGAATGACCCCGCCTGGATGCGGGAATTCCGCCAGAAGGCGCTGGAGGTATACAACCGCACCCCCCTGCCCGTTTGGGGCCCGCCGCTAAACGGCCTGAACATAGACAATATTGTAACCTATGTGCGCCCCGACACCCGCATGGAGGCCAGCTGGGACGCCGTGCCCGATGAAATTAAAAACACCTTTGAAAAGCTTGGCATCCCCGAGGCCGAGCGCGCCAGCCTTGCCGGTGTGGGCGCCCAGTACGATTCAGAGGTTGTGTACCACAACATCCGGGAAGAGGTTGCCGCCAAGGGGGTTGTTTACACCGACCTTGAAAGCGCTTTGAACGGCCCCTACGCCGATATGGTACAGCAGCATTTTATGAAGCTGGTTCCCCCCACCGACCACAAGTTTGCCGCCCTGAACGGGGCCGTGTGGTCCGGCGGCTCGTTTGTATATGTGCCCGCCGGGGTAAATGTGGAAATACCGCTGCAAAGCTATTTTAGGCTGAACGCCAAGGGCGCCGGCCAGTTTGAGCACACCTTAATTATTGTAGAAGACGGCGCCACCCTGCACTTTATCGAGGGCTGCTCGGCCCCCAAATACAACGTGGCCAACCTGCACGCGGGCTGCGTAGAGCTGTATGTGGGCGAGGGCGCCCGGCTGCGCTACTCCACCATTGAAAACTGGAGCAAAAACATGTACAACCTGAACACCAAGTGCGCCCTTGTGCAGAAAAACGGCGCCATTGAATGGGTTTCGGGTTCTTTTGGCTCCCACACCGGCTGCCTGTACCCCATGAGCATTCTAAAAGGCGAGCACGCCCGCATGGAGTTTACCGGCATCACCTTTGCCGGGGCGGGCCAGCATTTGGACACCGGGGCCAAGGTGGCCCACGCCGCCCCACACACCACCAGCCGCATCAGCACAAAATCCATTTCCAAAGACGGCGGCATTTCCACCTTCCGCAGCGCGGTTACGGTGGCCCCCAGCGCCCACGGGTGCAAGTCTTCGGTTTCCTGTGAATCCCTTATGCTCGACAGCAAAAGCCGGGCCGACACCGTGCCCGTAATGGATATTCAAAACGACGATGTGGACATTGGGCACGAGGCCAAAATTGGCCGCATCAGCGAGCAGGCCATTTTTTACCTTATGAGCCGCGGCCTTTCGGAAGAAGACGCCAAAGCCATGATCGTAGGCGGCTTCGCAGAGCCCATTTCCAAAGAGCTGCCGCTGGAATACGCCGTGGAAATGAACAACCTTATCAGCCTGGAAATGCGCGGCAGCATTGGCTAACCGCCCTTGTATAAGGAGATAACATGAAAACAACCCTGCAAAATTTAAACGCCCTGCCCATGCCCACCTGGCGCTGGCTTGGCGTAAACCATACCTCGCTGGAGGAAGAGGTGCCCGAAATTCTTCCCCTGCAAAATTTCAAGGCGCCAGCCCTGCCCGCGGGGGTTTTTCCCCTTGAAGAGCTTCCCTCTTTATTGGAAACCCTGCCCACCGGCTGCGGCCAAAATGCCGCCGAATTTGTGCAAAGCTGGCAGAACGCCGCCTTTGCCCTGCGGGCCGAAAAAAATGCGCAGGCGGCGCAGCCGCTTGTGTACCGCTACAATTTAAGCGAAACCGCCCCCTCGGTGGTAGACGATACCCTGCTACTGGCCGAAGAGAACAGCAGCCTTACGGTGGTACAGGTGTTTTCCTCGGCCGATGAAGCCCTGCACCTGCACGCCGGGCTCACCCGCATTGCGGCAAAGCGCGGCGCGCAGGTAAAGCTGGTGCAGGTGCAAATGTTGAACGCCGCCTCGGTGTCCCTTTGCAATGTGGGGGTATATGCCGAGGAGGGTGCAAGCGTAGAGCTTATTCAGCTGGAGCTTGGCGCAAAGCGGGCCGTTTCGGGTGGGCACACCGTGCTGGCCGGCCGCGGGGCCGATATGCAAATTGAAACCCTTTACCTTGGCAGCGGCGTGCGCACGCTGGACTTTAATTATGTGGTGCAGCACCTTGCCCCCGAGACCACCAGCAATATGCAGGCGGCGGGCGCCCTTTTTGACGAAAGCCAAAAAATATACCGCGGCACCATCGATTTTGTAAGTGGGGCGGCCCGCTCGGCAGGGCACCAGCACGAAAACACCCTGCTGTTCAGCCAAAGCGCCCGCAACCGCACCACCCCCCTTATTCTGTGCGGCGAAGAAAATGTAGAAGGCCAGCACGCCGCCACCATTGGCAAGGTAGATGCCGCCAAGCAGTTTTACCTGCAGGCCCGCGGCCTTACCGAGCCACAAATAAAACGCCTTATGGTAGATGCGCAGTTCGCCCCCACCCTTGCCAAGCTACCCGTGCCGGGCTTGCAGGAAGAAATTGCACAGTACCTGGAAGAAAGGATGGGTCAAATTTGAAAAACTACGCAGCCGATTTCCCCGCCATTAACCAGCAGGTAAACGGCAAACGCCTTGTATATTTAGACAGCGCCGCCACCGCCCAGCGCCCCAAACAGGTGCTGGACGCTATGACCAATTTTTACAGCACCATCAGCGCCAACCCCCACCGTGGCATTTACACCATGGGCGCCAAGGCAACCCTTGCCTATGAAGGCGCCCGTGAAACTGTGGCCAACTTTGTGGGCGTAAAACCGGAGGAAATTGTGTTTACCCGCAACGCCACCGAAGCCCTCAACCTTGTGGCCTTTTGCTACGCCGCCGTGGTGCTGAAGCCCGGCGATTCGGTGGTCATTACCATTGCCGAACACCACAGCAATTTGGTGCCCTGGCAGCGGGCCGCCCAGGCCGCCGGCGCCCGGCTGGTATACCTCTACCTCAATGAAGACGGGAATGTTCCCGAAGAGGAAATTAACGCCAAAATTGATGAAACCACCCGCCTGGTTGCCTTTACCCACGTAAGCAATGTGCTGGGCAACTGCCTGCCGGTGGCAAAGCTGGTGCGCCGCGCCAAAGAGGTAGGGGCCAAAACCGTGCTGGACTGCGCCCAAAGCATCCCCCATTTTGCCGTAGACCTGCACGCCCTGGATGTGGACTTTGCGGCTTTTTCGGGCCACAAGCTGTATGCCCCCATGGGCATTGGCGCCTTGTACGCCAAGCTTAGCCTGCTGGAGGAAATGCCCCCGATTTTGGCGGGCGGCGATATGATAGAATATGTAGAGCAGCAGCACACCACCTACGCCCCGCCGCCCCAAAAATTTGAGGCGGGCACCCAAAACGCGGGGGGCGCCGTGGGCTTTGCCGCCGCCATTAAATACGTGCAGGCCATTGGCTGGCAGGAAATTGAACAGCACGAGGCCGCCCTCATACGCCGCCTGGCAGAGGGGCTTTCCAAAATTCCCCACGTTCACATTCTGGGCAACCAAAACCCCGCCGCCGAGCGCTACGGCGTGGTTTCGTTCACGGTAGATGACGTGCACCCCCACGACGTTTCCTCTATTTTAGACAACGAGGGCATTGCCGTGCGCGCCGGGCACCACTGCGCCCAGCCTTTGCTTACCTACCTTGGGGTGGCCAGCAGCTGCCGCGCCAGCCTTGGCCTTTACAACACCGCCCAAGACGTAGACGCCCTGCTGGAGGCTTTGCCAAAAACAAGGAGGTGGCTTGGCTATGGCGATTAACGATATTTATACCGATATTATTGCCGAGCACAGCCGCAGCACCCGCAACAAACACCACCTGGAAAACCCCACCACCACCCTGCGCGGGGTAAACCCCAGCTGCGGAGACGACATTACGCTGGAACTGGTGGAAAAAGACGGCAAAATTCAGGATGCCTCCTTCACCGGGGTTGGCTGCGCCATTTCGCAGGCCTCGGCCAGCATTATGATTGACCTTGTAAAGGGCAAAACCCCCGAAGAGGCCACCCGCCTTGCCGAGCTTTTCTTTGGCATGATTAAGGGCGACGTTACCGACGAAGCCGACCTTGAGGCACTGGAAGAGGCCCAGGCCCTGCAGGGCATTGCCCACATGCCCGCCCGGGTAAAATGCGCCGTGCTTTCCTGGCATACGCTGGAAAACGCGCTGGACACGCAGGCAAAAAGCGAATAGCCTTCGCTTTGTATAAAAAAGGGCCCCAATGCAAAACCGCTTTGCATTGGGGCCCTTTTTTATATTTTTTTGCCTACTTTGCCTATATCGTAAATAGGTACTTTTACCCGCAGGCCGCCGTTTACTTTACGGTTACCAGCTCGTACGCGCCGGTGCCAAGGCCAATTTTTTCGGCGTGTGTAATCTGGCTTTGCCAGTTGGTGGCGGGGTGAATGTCGGTAAAATGGTCATGGTGGGTGTGGGCGCAATCGCCCAAAATGCTGGTTTCAATCACCGGGGCGGCATTTACCGCATCAATGCAGGCCTTGTCCAGCGCCACCGGGTCGAAGGAGGCAAAAATACCAATGTCCGGCACCACGGCGGCGTCGCTTTCGCCGTGGCAGTCGCAATAGGGCGAAACCTGGTTCACCACGTTTATGTGGAAATTGGGGCGGCCGTCCAGCACCGCCTTGGTGTACTCGGCTATTTTATAGTTGAGCACCTTGTTGTCGGTGCCGCTCTCGTTGTGAATGGCGTCGAAATTGCAGGAGCCAATGCACCGCCCGCAGCCCACGCATTTTTCATGGTCAATGTGCGCCTTGCGGTTTTCCTTGGAATACGAGATGGCGTCCTGCGCGCAAAACCGCGCGCACACGCCGCAGGCGCGGCAGGCGTCGGTGTCCACCACCGGCTTGCCCTGGTTGTGCATCTGCATTTTGCCCGCCCGGCTGCCGCAGCCCATGCCTATGTTTTTAAGCGCGCCGCCAAAACCGGCGCCCTCATGCCCCTTAAAGTGGTTCAGGGAAATAAAAATATCGGCGTCCATCACGGCCCGGCCAATCATGGCGGTTTGGCAGTATTCGCCGCCGTTTACCGGCACCTCCACATCGTCGGTGCCCTTCAGCCCGTCGGCAATAATATTCTGGCAGCCGGTGGAAAGGGGGGAAAACCCATTTTCCATGGCGGCGTCCAAATGCTCCAGCGCGTGCTTGCGGCGGCCTACATACAGGGTGTTGCAGTCGGTTAAAAAGGGCTTTCCGCCCAGCTCCTTCACATAGTCGGCCACCGTTTTGGCAAAGTTGGGCCGCAGAAAAGCAAGGTTGCCCGGCTCGCCAAAATGAATTTTAATGGCGGCAAATTTCCCGTTAAAATCAATGTCGTCCATGCCCGCGCGGCGCATCAGCTTGTCCAGCTTATCCAGCAGGCTGGTGCCCACCGGGCAGCGCATGTTGGTAAAATACACTTTCGCCTTTTCCATAAACATATCCCTCCCAGAATATATATGCCGTTTTCACGCTTTTTATGGCGTATCTCCTTATTCCTTCCAGGCAGCCTGCTCTCCCTTTCCAAAAAGCTGCGCCTCCTGTATCGGCAGCCCCGCCGCAAGGCGGCGCACCATGTCCAGCGCGTGCTGCGAGGCGTGGTGCCGCACCATTTTCCGGCCGCGGCCCCCCACCGTAAGCTGTTTTACCGCAACCCCGGCCGCCGAAGCCACCGCCACATACACAAGGCCAACGGGCTTTTCCTCGGTGCCGCCGTCCGGCCCGGCAATGCCGGTAACCCCCACCCCGTAGGTGGCGCCGCCAAGCCTTTGGGCGCCATAGGCCATTTCTGCCGCCGTTTGGCTGGAAACCGCCCCAAACTGCCGCAGCGTTTCCGCCTGTACGCCCAGCACCTGCCGCTTTATTTCGTTGGCGTAGCTGCACAGCCCAAAGCCAAATACGCCGCTGGCGCCGGGCACGCTGGTAATGCGCTCGCTTACAAGGCCGCCGGTGCAGCTTTCGGCTGTGGCAACGCTTTGCCCCTTTTGCAGCAACGCTTTTACCGTTGCTGTCTCCAAATCATCGCCGTTTTCGGAATAAATCATGCCGCCCAGTATGGTGTAAAACTGCTTTGCATACTCGTGGCACATGGCGGCGGCCTCTTCGGCGGTTTTGGCCCGCGCCGTAACCCGCACGTGCACCTCGCCGGTTTTGGCGTACAGGGCGGCGGTGGGGTTGCTGCCGTCCAGCAGCGGGTGCACCAAGTCCTCCAGGCTGCTTTCGCCAATGCCAAACACCCGCAGCGTTATAGACTGAATGGCCGCGTCCTGCATGGCCTCCAGCACGGGGCGCACCTCGTTTAAAAACATGGGCTTCATTTCCACGGGGGGCCCGGGCATTAAAAAAGCGTACC
>JBKEBR010000307.1:0-2949 GCA_047973285.1 Oscillospiraceae bacterium
CTTGTTCGCTTTTGTACCCCGGCCTTGTTTGGCGGCGGCAGTTCATTCCCTTTATTCATACCGCAGGGCCTCAATGGGGTCCAGTTTAGCGGCTTTGTTGGCGGGGTAATACCCAAAGAAAACGCCAATTGCCATTGAAAACCCGGCTGCCAGCAGCATGGTGGAAACAGAAGCGGTGGCGGGTGTGCCCAGCAGGCTGGCGCCGGCGGTTCCCAGCGCAATGCCCAAAACAATGCCAATCAGGCCGCCAATCAGGCAGATGATAACCGCCTCCACCACAAACTGCACCCGTATTTCGGCGTTGGTTGCCCCAATGGCCTAGCGGGTGCCAATTTCCCTTGTGCGCTCGGTAATGGAAACCATCATAATATTCATTACGCCAATGCCGCCCACCAGCAGCGAAATGGCCGCAATGGCGGCAATGGCCAGCTCAATGGTGCCCAGCATTTCGGTAATGGTTTCCATCATGCTTTCCATACTGGTTAGGCTTACCCCGTATTCCTGATTTCGGGAGTAATATTTTTCCATATAGGCGGCGGCCTGCTCGGCAAATTCGGTTGAATTTACACCGGTATTTGTCATCAGGGTGGCGCTTTGGTAGCCGGAAATTCTTGTTATTTGCTGCGCCGTGCTGAGGGGGATATATACGGGGGTTGATAAATCCTGGTCGGACACGGTTTGCCCGCCCATCATGCTGCTTGCCTCGTATTCATACACGCCCACAATGGTATAAAGGCCCACGTGTTCCCCCACGGCAATGGTAATTTGCTGCCCCAATGGGTTCTGGCTGCCAAACATGTTTTCTGCCAGCTTGTTGCTTACCATCGCCACTTTTTTTGCGCCGTCGTTGTCCCTTTTGTTTAAAAAGCGCCCGGCCTCTACCGTAAGGGTGTTGGCGCTGAAATAGTCTTCATTCACGCCGGTTAAGCTTAAATTGGCGTATTTTTTCCCGTGTGTGGTTTGCCCGCTTCCCACAGAGGTGCTGATGCTGACAGCCTTCAGCTCTTCGGGAAAGGCCTGTTTTAAATCCTCCATCATGGCGTCGGTAAGCAGGTTGGATTCGTCAATGGAAGCGCCGCCCGCCGCCCCCAGCCCGCCGGCGCCCGTTCGTTCTTGCTCTTTGCTTTGAAGAGACAGCGTAATGTTGTTTGCGCCAAGGCCCGCCAGACTGTCTGATACAGAGCTGGTAAGCGAATCGCCGAGAGTCATAATGGCAATAACCGAGCCAATGCCGATGATAATGCCAAGCATGGTAAGCAGCGCCCGCATTTTGTTGGCACGCAGGCTGGAAAACGCCAGCGATATATTCTCGAATATGCTCATAAACAAGCCACCCCGCCGGGCAGCCGTTTACCGGCGTTTGCCCACAAAAGAACTGCCAGCCCCAAAACAGCCGTTAAAACACCCGCCAAGGCAATTTTTTTTCGGGCCGCGGGGTAGAAGCGCCGGCCGAAAGCCCACACAAATTCTGCCGGTTCCACTATACGGCCACCTCCTTAAAGTGTTTTCCCTTGCGCTCGCCAACAATGCGGCCATCCCGCAGCGCAATGATGCGCTGGGTTTCCTCTGCCAATTCCTGGCTATGGGTGATCAGAATAATGGTTTTTCCATGGTTTTGGTGCAAATCGTGAAAAAGGTTCATTACTATGCGGCCGGTTTGAGAATCCAGCGCCCCGGTGGGTTCGTCGGCCAAAATAAGGGAGGGGTTGTTGGCCATGGCGCGGGCAATGGCCACCCGCTGCTTTTGCCCGCCGGAAAGCTCGTTGGGCTGGTGGTTCATACGGTTGGCCATGCCCACAAGCTCCAGCAGCTCTTTGGCCCGTTGCTTGCGTTTGGCGCCGGACATGCCGGCGTACAGCATGGGCAGCTCCACATTGCGGCGGGCCGTGCTGCGGCCAATTAAATTGAAGGTTTGAAATACAAACCCAATTTCCCGGTTGCGTATATGGGAGAGGTTTTTGTCTTCCTCCTTGCGCACATCAATGCCGTTCAGGTAGTAGTGTCCCTCGGTGGGCCTGTCCAGAATGCCCAGTATGTTCATGATGGTGGATTTGCCGCTGCCGCTTTCCCCTACAATAGAGACGAATTCCCCTTTTTGAATGGACAGGCTAATATCGCTTAGCACCTGTATTTCATTGGGCTTGCCTTCAAAGTACCTTTTTTGTACATGCTCCATTCGAATAATCCATTCCATAGCTTAGCCTCCACGCGGCATGCCGCCTCCTATTCCGCCAAAGCCTATGCCTGCGGAGGATTCGGTGCTTACATTTTTGCCTTCGGGGTCGGCTAAAACAACCATCCCTTCTTCCAGCTCATCACTGATAATTTCAATATAGTAATCGGTTTCCATGCCGGTTTTTACCACAACCGCCTGCCCGGTTGCCGCCGGCAGCGCCGGTTCAGAGCCGGAGTTTTCTTCTGTGGCTGGCATTGCGCCTCTGCCCCCCGCCGCAGTGCCCCGGGTTTGCTCCATAACGTAAATAATGCTATCGCCCTGCGCGTTGGTGGTTACCGCATCGTAGGGAACGGCAAACACATTCTCTTTAGACTGTGTGGCAATATTTATTTTGGCACTCATACCGATGGCCAATTCCCCAACGGGAGAGGTAATTTGCACCACCACCGTAAAATTGCCGCTTGTATCGGTGGCTTTGGCGGAGATGTTTTTTACCGTTCCGGTCCATTCCTCACCGGTTAACGCGTCTGTTGTAATGGCAACCGGCATACCGGTTTGAATATTGACCACATCATATTCCGCTATGCTGGCAGTAATTTCCAATTGGCTGGTATCTTCAATGATAAACAGGGCGGAAGAAGCGGTGCTGCTTGCCGTTGCGGCGGCGCTGCCGCCCGACAGACCCCCGCCTGCGCTTTGCCCGGCCTTTGCCGCCATTTCGGTGATGGTGCCCGCCAGGGGGGCGGTAACAGAGCACTTTTCCCTGTCCTCCA
>JBKEBR010000308.1:0-12846 GCA_047973285.1 Oscillospiraceae bacterium
CGGAATTTGTATTTCATCGGGGAAGGCGCATTTGAAGCGCAGCTTTCTCCCCTCGGTATCGTTTCGGCGGGAATTTACCCCGAAGCAGGCCTGCCCATGCCCGGCCAAAAACCGTACTTCCTCGTTTAAATTGGCCTTGTCGTTTTCAATGGCGGCCCCGCAAAGGCCTTCGGGGCTGTTTTCCCAGCCGTCCATACGGTCGGCAAATTTCCCCTTGCCCAACAGGCGCAGCAGTTTTTTGGCGGCGGCGGGCATGCCGGTGCCGGCCATCAGCTCAATATACGCCCCCTGGGAAAAATAAATAAGCGCATTGTAGGGGTTTTTGGCGCTGCCGTATTCCACCCGGTACCCTTGCTCAGTGTAGTGGCGCACCGCCTCCTCCAAATTTTTGACCTTGTAAATTACATGGCTAAGCCTCATTGGTTCCTCCTTGCCGCCGCGCTGGCAGCCTGTTTTTTAGTGGTTAGCATACGCTAATAGTATAGCAGCTTTTGCCAGTTTGCAACTGTTTTTCGCCGCCGCCCAAATTACCCGCAAAAATGCCGCCGGGCCAGGGCGGCTTTCTTCTCAAAATTAAAACCACCCGCTGAGCGGGCAGCCTGCCCGCCCCCTAAGTAAGAAGAGCTTGCCGGCCATGCCTGAAGACACGCTGAAAGGGCCATTCCTGCCGCACAAAGTAC
Source organism: Oscillospiraceae bacterium (assembly GCA_047973285.1). Lineage (GTDB taxonomy): Bacteria > Bacillota > Clostridia > Oscillospirales > Ruminococcaceae > JAAYCI01. The sequence goes on from JBKEBR010000308.1 coordinate 681, forward strand.
CCTGCCGCTTTTTTAAACGGCACACCCGCTCTTTTTCGCGCAGCATTGGCCCGGCCAAGGGCTTTATGCAAGCGCTTGCTGCCAGCCAACCTTCTGCCGGCATTTTATGCTTACTTTTGCCGGTGGCAAAAAGTAAAGCCCTTTGCAAAAACGCAAAGGGCTTTTGGTAATTTTAGTTCATAATGGCCAGTTCGGTTTCGGGGTCGAACAGGTGAATTTTACGGGTGTCAACGGCAACCTTAATGTCGTCGTTGGTGCGGCTGTTGGTATCGGGGGCCACACGGGCGGTAAGGCGGTTGTCTTTGTAATTCAGGTACAGGTAAACCTCGCTGCCCATCAGCTCGCTTACTTCCACATTGGCGGAAAGCAGTGCGTTGGGGTTTTCTTTTATGAAGGCCTCGTCGTCTTTAATGTCCTCGGGGCGAATGCCCATTTTAATGGGCTTGCCAACATATTCGGCCATTTTTTCGTTCACCTTGGAGGATACAATTTGCAGCTTGTCGCCATAGGCTTCGAAGAAATAGTTGTCGCCCTCTTTGGAAAGGGTGCCGTCTACGAAGTTCATTTGGGGGCTGCCGATAAAGCCGGCTACAAACACATTGCAGGGGTTGTCATACAGGTTTTGGGGGGTGTCTGTTTGCTGAATAACGCCGTCCTTCATAACCACAATACGGTCGCCCATGGTCATGGCTTCGGTTTGGTCATGGGTTACGTATACAAAGGTGGTGCCCAGCTTTTGGTGCAGCTTGATAAGCTCGGTGCGCATGGAGGCGCGCAGCTTGGCGTCGAGGTTGGAAAGAGGCTCGTCCAAAAGGAATACGGCCGGGTTGCGCACCATGGCGCGGCCCAGGGCAACACGCTGGCGCTGGCCGCCCGAAAGAGCCTTGGGCTTGCGGTCCAGCAGGTGCTCAATGTCAAGAATGCGGGCCGCTTCGTTTACGCGGCGCTTAATTTCATCCTTCGGGGTTTTGCGCAGTTCCAGGCCAAAGGCCATGTTCTTAAACACGGTCATGTGGGGGTACAAAGCGTAGTTCTGGAACACCATGGCAATGTCGCGGTCTTTCGGGGGCACGTCGTTTACAAGGCGCTCGCCAATGTAAAGCTCGCCCTTGGAAATTTCTTCCAGGCCCGCAATCATACGCAGGGTGGTGGACTTGCCGCAGCCGGAGGGGCCTACCAGAACAATAAATTCCTTGTCCTCAATTTCCATGTTGAAGTCTTTTACCGCGGTAACATCACCGGGGTAAACCTTATAGATGTTGCGCAAACTGATGCTTGCCATACGCTGCCTCCAATATTGTAAATTATTGATGTTGTTGACACCAATTTTTGTTGATAATATAATAATAACAGGTTTTCTCCTAAAATAAATGGTAAAATATTGATATGTGGTGAACTATATTGACTTTTGATTTTCAGCAAATTTGCCTGCCTGCGGGCCGGTGGGAGCAGGAGGGCGAGGGCGCCGCAACCCTTGGCGCGCCGGGCGCTTTGTGCGTTGCGCTGGTAAGCAGCGGGGCGTATGGGGTGCTGCAGCAGCCCTCGCTTCACCTTTCCCCGGGGCACCTGTTGCTGGCACAGGGCACAGTTACCCTGCTGCCCACGGGCCACAGCCATGTTGTTGCCGCGGCCTTAACCGGCGCCGCCGCCCAGCAGCTGTACGCCCAGCTTGCCCTGCCCGTTGTGGTAAACGCCGCAGGCTGCCCCGGCGCCCCCGAAACCATGTACCTTTTGGCCGGGGCCGAAGCCCCCGCTTTGCCCGCGGCAAGGGCAAGCGCCCTGGCCTATTCGCTGCTGTGCGAGCTTGCGGGCGCTTCCCCCGCGGCGGCGGCCCCGCCGCCCCCCCTTGTTGCCGCCGCCCTGGCCGATATTCACGAGCATTTCGCCGAGGTATACGGCATAGAGGAGCTGGCCGCCAAGCTTGGGGTGAATAAAAGCCACCTGGTGCGCAGCTTCAGTGCCGCCATGCAGCTTTCGCCCGGGCGCTACCTTACCGCCGTACGGCTGGAGGCCGCCAAGCGCCTGCTGCTGCACCGGGAATATTCGCTGGAAATGGTGGCAACCCTGTGCGGGTTTTCGGGCGCCAATTACCTGTGCAAGGTTTTTAAAAGGGCCACGGGGCAAAGCCCAGCGGCCTGGCGGGCCAAAAACCTTTCTGCCGCGGCTTTGCCTTTCGCCGAATGGGAGGGCCGCATGTTTTTATAGGCTGCCCCGCCGCCGCTTTGCCGCGAAGCTTGCCAAAAAATGCAAAAACAATGCACTTTCCTGCATTTTCTTCAAAGGCGGAATAGGGTATGATACAGGTGGAGAATTAAAAAAAAGAGGGGCCCGGCCCGCTTTGCCGGCGGCGCCGCGCATTGCCGGGCCCACAGAAAAGGGAAAAGCGATTTTCTATGAGAATAATTGTTACCGAGCAGTACGAGGAAAGCTGCCTTGTTGCCGCCAACCTGATTGCCGAGGCCGTGCGGGCCAACCCCGCCGCCAAGCTGGGGCTTGCCACCGGCGGCACCCCGCTGCCCATTTACCGGCATTTGATTGAGATGCACCGGCAGGGGCAGCTGGATTTTTCGCAGGTGCGCACCGTAAACCTGGACGAATACTGCGGCCTTGGCGGCAGCCACCCGCAGAGCTACCGTTATTTTATGGACACCAACCTTTTTAACCACATCAACATCAACAAGGCCAACACCTTTGTGCCAAACGGCCTTGGTGAGCCGGGCGAAAGCGCGGCCGAGCTGGACAAGATGGTATACGAGGGCGGTGTGCCCGCCGTACAGCTTTTGGGGGTGGGCAACAACGGCCACATTGCCTTTAACGAGGCGGGCAGCCATTTGACGGCGGCCTCCCACATAGAAACCCTTACCGAAAGCACGTTGCAGGCCAACGCCCGGTTTTTTGAAAAAGAGGCGGACGTGCCCACCCACGCCATTACCATGGGGCTGGAAGGCATTTTGGCCTCCCGCTGCCCGCTGCTGGTGGCCACCGGCGCCGCCAAAGCCGAAGCCATGCGCGGGCTTTTGCTGGGCAGCGAGGTTACCACCCAAAACCCCTCTACCTTTTTAAAGCTGCACCCCGGCAGCGTGGTGGTGGTAGACAAGGCCCTGGCGGCCCTGGCAGGCTACCCCGCCCCACAGGCATAACATGTTGCACAGCGCAAACGGCCCGCCCTTTTACAGGGCGGGCCGTTTTTATTTGTGCGGCATTTCCAAATTTTTTCTCTGGCGGCAGGCCAAAGCCGCCTTGCCCCGCCCATGGGCTTTGCGCGGGCGAAAACACCGTTACCTGCCCGGCGCTTTCATGCTGGGCATATCGCAGTTGTGCAAAACGTCTTTTGAAAGGGCAAAGCAGATAAGCGCAAACGCAAGCTCCCAGCCGGAGAGAATAAGCAGGGCCAGCAGGGTGCCCCACAGCCCGCCCACGGCAAAGGCGACAATAAGGGCCGGAACAAGCCCGGGCAGCAGGGCCACAACCACCACCAGAAAATACAGCGTAACCAGCAGCCCCTGGGAAATATTGGCCTCTGTCCACCGCATGGAAAGGTAGTTGATGCCCAGCAGAAACAGCGAAAACATGGTATAGGCCAGCACCACGCCCACAACCACCAGCAAATTTTCGCCTATGAGAATGCCGGGCACCACAAAATACAGCAGGCTTTCCAGCAGGGTTTTAAACACCAGCTCCAAATTGCTCCAAAGTACCTTTTTAAAGGGCGGTTCGGGAATAAGGTAGATAAAGTGGCTGTACAGCTCTTTCAGCCCGCGGCCGTTGCCAATAAGGAAAATTTGTATCCACATTAGCACCTGCAACAGAACAACCGTGCTCATAAACTCTTTTAAAAACAGGCTGGCCGCCAAAATACAAGCAAAGGTTATGATGGTGGAAAGCCCAAAAAAGCCAAACCTGTTTTGGCGGAAGGTTTCGCGCAGGTGCTTGTAGAAAATGGCCGAGGCCCCTTTGCCCCCCACCCCGGTTTTGGTTACCTTCACCTTGGCCGTGGTGGCGCTGGCCGCCTGCAAATCTCCCTCTGCCGCCGCGCGCTTTTTTTCGAAGGCAGTTTCGGTTGCCACCAGCACGTCCTCATAATACTCTGCCTTGCTGAACAAAAGCACGGCCAGCAGCAGCACACCGGCAAGCACCAGCAGCCCAAGCCAGAGAAGGCCCGCGCCAAGGTTGCCCTGCAAAAGGCTTATGGCCCCCGCCGAGGCCCAGCCCGCCACCGGAACCACGCTGAGCCAAACAGAGCCCATGGCCCGCTGCGCCGCCGCAAGCGGCCCCCCGCCCGCCAGCAGCTGCAAACCGAAAACCACCGCAAACGGAACAAAAACCGCCGCCGTAAGCACCTTTACCAGTGTTTTCCGCCGGGGGCTGCCGTTGGTTTTGCTGTAAATAACCAGCGAAAGCAGGGTTTGCACCATGGCGCAAACCATAAATACCACAAACAGAACAAGCAGGCCGCCAAAGCCAACCCCAAAGTTTGAGAGGGTGCTGCCCTGAAACAGGATAAAAAACCCCGACCAGAAGGAAACCTTGGCAAGGCGCAGCAGGCCGTACAGCAAAATAGAGCGGGGGTTGAGCGGGGACACAAACAGCAGGTTTACGTCGCTCATTTCAAAAATAGAGCCGCCGGAGGTGAGCCCCTTTTGCACCGCCATTACCAAAAACAGCGCGACAAAGGCAAAATAAATACCCTTGAGCCAGTACAGGGGAAGGCCCGCCGTGCCGGTTTGGCCGCCAAGCAGCGACACCACCAGAAAAAAGGCCACAAGCCCAAACAAAAACAAATACAGCACCAGCTTTGCAGGCTTGTGCAGCAGTTCTTTGAGGCTGTTTTTTGCCTCGGTAAGCACCAGGTAGGCAAGGCTTCTCATGGGGCCACCTCTTTTTCCCCTTCGGTAATGGCAAAATACAGGCTTTCCAAATCTTCGCTGCCGGCAAGCTCCTCGCGGCGGCAAATGCGGGCAATGGCCCCCTTTGCCATAATGCAGGTGGTGTTCCAGGTTTCCTCCACACTTTCAATCATGTGGGTGCTGATGATCATGGCGCAGCCGCTTTGCTTCATCTCTGCAATCAGCTTTTTCAGTTCGCGTATGGCGTGCGGGTCCAGCCCAACAAGCGGCTCGTCGAAAATAACCGCTTTGGGGGCGGGCAGCAGCGCGCAGCAAATGCTCACCTTTTGCTGCATTCCCTTGGAAAGTTCCTTGCCCAGCTTGTTGCGCTTGTCGTCCAGCTCAAAGCGGGCCAAAAGCTGCCCGGCCCGCTCCTGCCAGTTTTGCAGGCGGTAGGCGCGGGCAATAAACTCCATGTGTTCGTACACCGTAAGCATGGGGTACAGCGCCGGCATTTCGGGCACATAGCCCAAAAGGCGCTTGGCCTCGGCGGTGTGGTTTTCGAAGCCGTTTATGGTTACGGCGCCTTCAAAGCGCAGCAGCCCGCAAACCGATTTGATAAGGGTAGACTTGCCCGCGCCGTTGGGGCCCAGCAGCACCGTAAGCTCGCCGGGGTTTACCGTGAGGGAAATATTCTGGTTGGCAACCAGCTTTCCATATTTTTTGGTGAGGTTCTGTATTTCAATCATGCAGGCAACCATCCTTTGTTTTTTTACGGGTTGGCAAATAATTTTTCAAAAGCGTTTCATGCCGTTTCCTGTTCTATTGTAATAGATTCGGCCGCCGGGCACAAGCGCCCCGGGTTTGCTTGCAGGCAATTTTGCGGCATGGTACAATAAGGCAAGCAGTTTATCGCATTTTTCCCTTTGTAAAAGGAGGCTGACAGCCATAATGGAAATTAAGCATTTGGAAGACCAGAGGCTTTTTGTTTTGTACAGCGATACCGGCGCCCCCATGGGCGAAATTGCCTACACCCCCCGCGGCGGCGAGCTGCACGCCACCCACACCCGGGTATTCCCCGAATACGAGGGGCAGGGCCTTGCCGCAAAACTTTTAGACGCCCTTGCCGGCTACGCCCGCCAGCAGCAGCTTACCATTGTGCCGGTGTGCTCTTATGTTGTGCACGCCTTTGCCAAGTATCCCGCCAAATATGCCGACGTTATGAAAAAGTAACCATTGGAAACCCGCTGTTCCAGCGCACAAGAGAGGCCCGGCTGCCTGCCAGGGCCTCTCTTTTTTTGCATAATTTGCCGGTGCCCGGCAACGCGTTTAGCCGCCCCACTCTACCCGCACGCTGCCGCTGGTGGCGTGGCAGCTTACCTTATATTCCGGCCCGCTGCCCACCTGGCCCGAGGCCTGGTTACCCTTTTGGTTATATGAAAGAGCGGAGTCGAAAGAGGTTTTGATGGAGCCGCTGCTGGTAGAGGCCTCAAAGTTGAAGGCGGCGCTTTGGGGCAATTCCAAACGCACACTGCCGCTGCTGCCCTCAAGCGCCAAATTGCCGGTAAGCTGCGCAAGGGCAATGCGCACGCTGCCGCTGGTGGTGCGGGCGCTGCCCTCGCCCTCGCCCGCTTCCACGCGCACCGAGCCGCTGCTGGCCGAAAGGGTGAAGTTTGCCGCAAGCCGCTCAAAATGGATGCTGCCGCTGGAGGTTTGGGCCAGAAGGGTGGCCGCCTCTGCCGTGCCAAACCGAAGGCTGCCGCTGGAGGCCTTGGCCTCGGCCGTGGCGGCTGTAAGGGCTTCTATGTTTACGCTGCCGCTGCTGGTGGCAAGCCGGGCTTCCCCGCCCGCCTGCAGGCGGCCCGCCTGTATGCTGCCGCTGCTGGTGGCAAGGTTTATTTCTTTTTCAGCCTGTATGCCCTGCAGTGAAATACTGCCGCTGCTGCCGCTTACCCGCAGCGATTGCAGCGCGAAATCTGCCTCGGCCTTTACGCTGCCGCTGGAATTTGCCAGCGAAAGGGCCCCCAGCCACTGCTGCGGCAGGTAAAGGTTTACCTTGCCGTACCAAAACAGCCGAAGGCCTCTTCTGCCCTGCTGAATGGAAAGGGTTTTGCCGTTTTGGTTTACCCGGGCCAGCATTTCCGCATCCCAGCTGGTCATGTATTCCTCCAGCACAATTTCGCCGGTGGAGGAGGGCAGCAGGGTAATTTTTTCGCTGCTGTAATCCAGCGAAAGGGTGTCGAACTCTTCGGCGGAAAAAACCTGCCTGTTGGCAAGCCTTGCCTGCCAAAACCCCGGCAGCGCAATGTTTTGAAGGCCGCCGTTTATGCCTATTCCCATCACAATCAACAACCCCACCACCAATACCATAATAATACAGGCAAACGCTATCAGTACCTTTTTCATGTTACAGCTCCTTTATGCGGAAGATAAGCCCCACCACCGCCTCACGGCCCGCGGCAACCACAAACAAAATCCAGGTATAGCCCCAGCCCATGGTGGTAAAACTTACGGCGAAATAAACAATGAGGGTAAGGGTCCAGATAAGGGAGGAAATGGCCCCCCGCAGGGATTTTGCCTTTTTGCTGTCGTTGGTGTAGGCTTTAAAATCCTCCACCAGGGTTTCTTCCTTTTTTTCATATTTGGGCCAGCGGTAGGCGTTGTACACCAGCATGCAGGTGGGCACCACGCAAACCACAATGGCGCCAATTAAACCCAGCAGGGCGGCGTTGTCCCAATAAGAGCCGAGAAAGGCGCCCGTAAAAAACACCACCCCGGCCAAAAAATACAGGCCGATGGAAATGGTTACCACCAGGGCCGAGCGGCTGCGGCGCTCTTCTTCAAACGCGGCACTTTGGGGTTCTTTGCGGCTGGGCAGGTGCACCAGCAGCTCTTCCACATTGCCAATGCTGCCAATTACGCTTTGGTAGGCGTCTTCTTCGGGCATGCCGCGGCCCCGCAAATCATCGTACCGCTCAATGGAATTGGCCAAAAGCTCCTCCTTCAGGTCGAAGGCCGCCCGGGTTTGGGGGGCTTTGGCAAATAAAATATTTATATGGTTTTGCAGCCTTTCTCTCACGTCCATGTTTGTTACCCCTGTTACTTAATTAATTTGTCTAAAATTTGCTTGCTGTTCTGCCATTCTTTTTTGTACTCGGCATAGGCCGCCCGCCCCGCCTGGGTAATGGTGTAGTAGCGGCGGCGCGCCCCCACGCTTTCCGCCCCCCAATAGGAGGAAATTTGCCCGGCTTCTTCCAGCCGCCGGAACGAGGTATAAAGTGTTGCTTCTTTCAGTTCAAAGCCGCCGGCCGTCGCCTCCATAATATCTTTGTTTATTTGGTAGCCGTAACCGTCTTTTTCGCTTAAATACGAAAGAATGATGGCATCTGTGTGGCCCCGTATCAAATCAAAGGTAATTGACAATGCCCCACCCCCTTCAAATGCATTATATTTCACAGTACCTCAATTGTCAAGGTACTTATGACGCCAAAGTATAACAAAGGCCTAAAACCTCTCTCTTTTTTGCGTTGAAAAAGGGCTTGCCGCGCAACAAGCCCCGCCGTTTCAAACGGCGGGGCTTTGCAGGTTTGGGGCCTGTTTTTACAAGGCGGCAGGGGCGGCCCTTTTTTTATTTGCGGCAGGCCTCCACAAAATCTTTAAACAGGGCCAGTTGGCGGGCATCGGTTTCATACATCCATTCGGGGTGCCACTGGTACACCCGCACATAGGGCTGCCCGGGCGCGTAGGCCGCCTCTATAAGGCCGCCGTTTGTTTTTGCCATGGGCAAAAGGCCGCCGGCAAGCCTGTCTATGCCCTGGTGGTGAAAGCTGTTTACAAACAGCGTTTCCTCGCCCAGCAGGCTGTACAGCGGCGACTCTTTTTCCACCAGCACCGGGTGAGAGGGCTCGCTGCGGGGCAGCTTTTGGCTGTGGCGGTCGTCCTCCTCTTCGCGCTGGGAGGGGATGTCCTGGTACAGGGTGCCGCCCATGGCCACGTTTACCACCTGAATGCCCTTGCAAATGCCCATCAGCGGTTTTTTGTTTTCCAGCGCCAGGTTGGCAACGGCCAAATCCATTTTGTCGCGCAGCGGTATTACCTCGCCGCAAACCGCCAGTTTTTTTTGCCCGTACAGGGCGGGGTCAAGGTCGTCCCCGCCGGTCAGCAAAAAGCCGTCGCACAGCCCGGCAAGCCGCAGCAAATCCTCTTCATCCGCTTCCAGCGGCAAAATTACAGGCAGGCCGCCGGCCGTTTTTATGGCCCGCATATAGTTGGGCAGCATCCAAATGCTGTTTTTCTGGTTGTCGTACAGGGGCATTACGCCTATTACCGGTTTCACCCTCAACACTCCTTCGTTTGGCAGGTTTGCCGCAGCCCTATGCACAAAAGCGGGCCTGCAAGGCAGGCCCACTTCGCTGTGGCGGTTTCTTGTATTATAGGCCCGCGGGGGCCTTGCGTCAATACAAAATATTCAGGGCAGCTTTTGCGGCGCTTTGCCGCGGGCAGCCGCTGGCGGCCGCTTTAAAATACCCTTATTCAATGTTTTTTCAAAAGCTGTCCGCAGCTTGCAACCATTTTGTCATTTGTTTTTCCCGCTCTTTTCTTGACTAATTCTACAAATATTGTATAATATGACTTACATTGACAAAAGCGTTGAAGAGAAGAGTAGGCTTGCAATGGTTTTTACAGAGAGCCCCGTTTGGTGCAAAAGGGCAAACCAAAACAGGTTGAAGATGGCCTCTGAGCTGCACGGGTGAATGATTAGCCTGTGCCGGGTGCCCCCGTTACAGTGCTGTGCTGTACGCAGTTTTGCCGCAGCAGACAAGGCATTTGCCGCAAGGCAGGTGCAAAACAAGGTGGTACCGCGAAGTGTATGCTCTCGCCCTTGGGGAAGTTCCCAGGAGGCAGAGCTTTTTTTATGCCCTTTTATTTTGCAATGCAAGCACAATGAGGTGTTGTTGTTTTGATAGAAATTAGAAATGTAACCAAGGTTTTTGGGGGCCCCGGCAACCAAACCCTTGCGCTGGAGAATGTATCCCTTGCCATTGGGCAGGGCGACATTTTTGGCATTATTGGCATGAGCGGCGCGGGCAAAAGTACCCTGCTGCGTTGCCTGTGCATGCTGGAAACCCCCACCAGCGGGGAAATTCTGCTGGACGGCCAGCCCCTTGGCCAGCTGCGGGGAAGCGCCAAACGGGCCGCCCACCGGCAAATGGGGGTGGTGTTTCAGGGCTACAACCTGCTGATGCAGAAAAACGTGGCCCAAAACATTGCTTTTCCTTTAAAGCTTGCCGAGGGCCATGACGCCGCCGCCGTAAAAAAACGGGTAGAGGAGCTTTTGCAGCTGGTTGGCCTGGCCGACAAGGCCGCCGCCTACCCCAGCCAGCTTTCAGGCGGGCAAAAGCAGCGGGTTGCCCTGGCAAGGGCCCTTGCCACCAGCCCCAAGGTGCTGCTGTGCGACGAGCCCACCAGCGCGCTGGACTCGCTCACCACCAAATCGGTGCTGGCCCTGCTGAAGGACATTAACCGCAAGCTTGGCGTAACCATTATTATCATTACCCATGAAATTGGGGTTGTGAAATCTATTTGCAACCGCATTGCCGTAATTGACGCCAGCCATTTTGTGGAGGAAGGCCCCACGGCCGAAATCTTCGAAAACCCAAAGAGCGACATTACCCGTTTGCTGCTGGGAATGGAGGTGCCCGCCAATGGCTGAATACCTGCAAAAATTTGCCCCCCTGCTGCTGCAGGGCACCATTGACACCTTATACATGACCCTTGTTTCCACCTTTTTTGCCTATGTGCTGGGGCTGCCCCTTGGGGTGCTGCTTACCACCACCAAAAAGGGGGCCATCTCCGAGGCGCCCCGTTTCAACGGCATTTTCGGCTCGGTTATCAACATTATGCGCAGCCTTCCCTTTATGATTCTGATGATTTTTGTCATTCCCCTTACCCGCGCCGTTGCCGGCACCTCTATTGGCGCCACGGCCGCCATTGTGCCTTTGGTGCTTGCCGCCGCCCCCTTTGTGGCCCGCATGGTGGAAACCAGCCTGGAGGAGGTAGACCGGGGTGTGGCCGAGGCCGCCCAGTGCATGGGCGCAAGCAATTTTCAAATTATTACCCGCGTGCTTTTGGTGGAGAGCATTCCCAGCCTTTTGCGAGGTGTTTCCATCAGCACCATTACAATTTTAGGCTACACCGCCATAACGGGCGCCATTGGCGCCGGCGGCCTTGGCGACATTGCCTACCGCTACGGTTACCAGCGCTACGAAACCGAGGTAATGTACCTCACCGTGGTTCTGCTTATTCTGCTGGTTTGCGTTATTCAGGCCCTGTGCAACTACCTTGCCCGGCGGCTGGACAAGCGCAACCGCTAAAATTTTCGGCTTATTTTCAAGCGGCCTGTTACCCGGGTGGGCCGCTTGTATAAGCGGTGGTTTTTACCGCCGGTATAAAAAAGGGAGTTTTCGTTTTCCCTTGGTGTTTGGTGGCGCTGCTTTTCGCCCGGCCGGAGAAACGCAGCTTCACCCCAAAAAAACAAACCGTTCGTTTTATAAGCCCTTTTAACCAACCTGTAAGGAGTGTTAACAAATGAAAAAGAGAGTGAATATTGTTCTGGCCCTTTCTGTTTTGGCCGCCCTGCTTCTTTCCGCCTGCGGCGGCGCCGCTTCCTCTGCCGCTTCGGCGGCCCCTTCCGCCAGCACCAGTGCCGCCGCCGAGCGCATTGCCCTTACCGTAGGCGCTTCCCCCGCCCCCCACGCCGAAATTTTGGAGCAGGTTGTTCCCATTTTGGCCGAGCAGGGCATTGACCTTACCATAACCGAATTCAACGATTACATTCTGCCCAACACCGCCCTGGAGGACGGCAGCCTTGACGCCAACTACTTCCAGCACCTGCCCTACCTTGAAAACTTTAACGCCGAAAACGGCACTGACCTTGTGAGCGCCGGCGGCATTCACATTGAACCCCTTGGCATTTACCCCGGCAAAACAAAAACCCTGGAAGAATTGCAGGACGGCGCTTTAATTGGCATTCCCAACGACACCACCAACGAGTCCCGCGCGCTGTTTTTGCTGCAAGAGCAGGGCCTGATTACCCTGAAGGACGGCGTTGAATTTAAGGCCGTGCCCAGCGACATTGTGGAAAACCCCCGCAACCTGCAGTTTAAAGAGCTGGAGGCCGCCCAGCTGCCCGTAAGCCTGCCCGACCTTGATTTTGCCGTTATCAACGGCAACTACGCTGTGGGCTCCGAAATAGGCGACACCGTGCTGGCCACTGAGGGCGCTGAAAGCCCCTATGTCCACATTCTTGCGGAGCGCAGAGGCGCCGAGACCCGCGCCGA
>JBKEBR010000309.1:0-3958 GCA_047973285.1 Oscillospiraceae bacterium
CATTTCCAGCAAACAACTTCCCCCCGTGTTCAGGGCTGTGCCGGGGCGCCGCCGCAAAAGCCGCGGCAAACGCCCCCAACCCCATACCCCGCCAAACGCCCGGCATTGCCGGGCCTGCCAGGGCATGAGGCAGCGCCCTAAAAAATATAGTCGAATTCAAATTCGCCAATGCGAATGGTGTCCTCTTCTTCTACGCCCTGGCGCTGCAGCTCTTCCAGCACACCGCTGGTTTCCAGCTGGCGCTGGAAATATTGCAGGCTTTCGTAATCGTCCATATCGCTGCCTTCCAAAATGCGCTCCAGCCAGGGGGCGTCCACCGTATAAGAGCCGTCCTCCAGTTTGGCAACCGCAAAGGCCCGGGGCTCGGGTTTGGGCTGGTTGTCGGGCACAAATTCAGGCTGGTACACCACCGGCGGGGGCAGCGTTTGCAGCGCATTGTACACAAGGCGGGGCAGCTCTTGAATGCCGGTGTGGGCCGCCGCGCTGACAGGGCGGAACACAAGGCCCTTATTTTCAATGTATGTTTTAAATTCTTCAATTTGCCCGGCGGTGGCAATGTCGCACTTGTTGCCCAGCACAATTTGGGGCCGAGCGCTGAGCTTTGGGCTGAAGGAGGAAAGCTCGGCGTTAATTTTTTCAAAATCCTCAATGGGGCTGCGCCCCTCGCTGCCCGAAACATCCACCACATGCAGCAGCAGGCGGCAGCGCTCTACATGGCGCAAAAAGTCGTGCCCAAGGCCCGCCCCCTCCGCCGCGCCCTCAATAAGGCCGGGAATGTCTGCCGCCACAAAGCTTTGCTCGGCATCCACCCGCACCACGCCAAGCACCGGCGAAAGGGTGGTGAAGTGGTAGTTGGCAATTTTGGGCTTGGCCGCCGAAAGCACGCTGATGAGGGTGCTTTTGCCCACGTTGGGAAAACCGATAAGCCCTACGTCGGCAATCAGCTTTAGCTCCAGGCGTATGTCCAGCGCCTGGCCGGGCAGGCCGGGCTTGGCAAACCGGGGAATTTGGCGGGTGGGGGTGGCAAAATGGGTGTTGCCCCAGCCGCCCCGGCCGCCCTTGGCAATTACCACCGGCTCGTCGCCCGAAACATCGGCAATAACAAGGCCGGTTTTGTCGTCCAGCACCAGGGTGCCGCGGGGCACTTTGATAACAAGGTTCGGCGCGTTTTTGCCGCTGCACTTGGCGGCGCCGCCGTTTTCGCCCGGCTGGGCGGCATATTTGCGCTTGTAGCGGAAGTCCATCAGGGTAGAAAGGTTGTCGTCGGCCACAAACAGCACACTGCCGCCGTTGCCGCCGTCTCCCCCATCGGGCCCGCCCGACGCCACATATTTTTCGCGGTGGAAGCTCACGCTTCCATTGCCGCCGTTCCCCGCTTCTATGCGAATTTTGGCAACGTCGACAAACTGCATACCGACGCCCCCTTTCCAAAAATTTTACGTAAAACGCCGCACACGGCGCAAAACTGCGCCGTGGCGGGCCTGCTGAAAAAAAGCAAAAAACGCCGGACCAACAAAGGCCCGGCGCATTGGGTGTTACTGTTTAATGGAGACCTTTTTACGGTCGCGGCCCCAACGCTCGAACTTTACCTTGCCGTCTGCAAGGGCAAACAGGGTATCGTCGCTGCCAATGCCAACATTTTCACCGGGGTGAATATGTGTGCCACGCTGACGTACGAGAATGTTGCCCGCCAGAACAAACTGGCCGTCGCCGCGTTTTACGCCAAGCCGTTTCGACTCGGAATCGCGGCCGTTTTTAGTAGAACCTACGCCCTTCTTATGTGCCATGGTCTATCCCTCCTCGGTTATTAGCCTGTAATTTCGGTAATTTTTACTTTGGTATAGGGCTGGCGGTGGCCAAGGCGGCGCGCGCTGCCCTTTTTGGCACGGTAGGTAATGATGTTCAGCTTTTTACCTTTGCCGTTTTTAATTACTTCAGCGGTTACCTTTGCGCCTTTTACATAGGGGGCGCCAACGGTTACCTTGCCGTCTTCGCCAAGGGCGAGAACGTCTTCAAACACAATGGTGTCTTCTGCGTCTGCGGCAAGCTTTTCCACAAAAATCTCGTCGTCTTTTTGCACGCGGTACTGCTTACCGCCGGTTTTGATAATTGCGTACATTGTAAAACCTCTTTACTAAAAGTCTCGCTGGCAACACCCGGGGTAAGCGGGCTTTATAAGGTGGGCAGGCGGTTTTGCAAAGGCCTGCCGCTTTGTGAACCCATTCCATGCGGCTTTAACACTATACCACAAAGCAATAGGGCTGTCAATAAAAAGAGCCCGCCCAAAACACATTTCTACAGCCCTGCCAGCAGGCGGGCCGCCTTTACGGTGTTTTTCATCAGCATGGCGCGGGTCATCAGGCCAACGCCGCCCGGCACTGGGGTAATGGCCCCCGCCACCCGGCTTACGGCCTCAAAATCCACGTCGCCGCACAGCTTGCCGTTTGCCCCGCGGTTCATGCCCACATCAATTACCACGGCGCCGGGCTTTACCATTTCGGCGGTAACCAGCCCCGGGCGCCCGGCAGCCGCCACAATAATGTCGGCCGCGGCGCATTTTTGGGCCATATTGCGGGTTTTGGTGTGGCACACCGTAACGGTGGCGCTGGCGGCCAGCAGCAGCAGGGCCATGGGCTTGCCCACAATGTTGCTGCGGCCCAGCACCACGGCGTCCTTGCCCGCAAGGGCCACCCCGGCGGCCTGCAACATGTACAGGCAGCCCGCGGGGGTGCAGGGGGCAAAGGCCTCTTCGCCAATTTGCAGCCGCCCCACATTTACCGGGGTAAACCCGTCTACATCCTTTGCGGGGCTGATGGCTTCAATTACCTTTTTTTCATCAATGTGGGCGGGCAGGGGCAGCTGCACCAGAATGCCGTGCACCGCCGGGTTTTGGTTGGCCGCCTGTATTTGGGCCAGCAGCTCTGCTTCGGGGGCGGTTTCGGGCAAGCGCACCACGGCGCTTTCTATGCCGCACTCCTCGCAGTCCTTCGCTTTGCCCCGCACGTACACGGCAGAGGCGGGGTTTTCCCCCACCAGAAACACCGTTAGGCCGGGGGCCACCCCTTTGGCCTTTAGCTCCGCCACTTCCCGGGCGGCTTGCTGCTTTACCTGGGCCGCCAGTATTTTTCCGTCAATAATAGCCGCTGCCATGCTGCGTTTCTCCTTTGCCGCTGCCGCGGGGGTTATTTTTTCTCCGGCTCTTCTGCCGCTTCTTCTTCCGGCGTTTCTACCGGTGTTTCTACCGGCTTTTCTGCCGGTTGCTGCGGTGCTTCTTCGGCCTTGGTGGCAGCCGGGCCGCTTTCGCCCGCCTCTTCGGCCTGCCCGGCCAGGGCCGCGGCGGCCTCTTCTTGCTGCTGTTTCAGTACCTCCTGCGCCATCTGCTGCTTTTGCTGCCGGGTGGGTTCCTTTTCATCGGCAGGCCAGCTGATAAGAACGGCGGCGGGGCCGCTCTCCCCTTCTACCTTTACGGTGGCGGTGTGGGGGGGGATTTCGGGCACCACCAGGGGCTTGCCCGCTGTTTTTTTGCGCGCCACCAGCCATATTGCAAAGGCCGCCAGCACCGAAGCGCCCGCCAGCACCTGGCTTACGCGCAGGCCCAACATTGGCGTCATCAGGCTGTCGGTGCGCAGGCCCTCTATAAACAGGCGGCCAAAGCCGTACCACATAACATACAGCAAAAACAATTCGCCGTTGAATTTGCGCTTTTTGCGGTACAAAAACAGCAGCAAAAAGCCCAGGGCGCACCACAGGCTTTCATACAAAAAGGTGGGGTGCACCGGCAAGGCCGGGTTTACCATTACCCCTTCGACAGCAAGCTTTGCCTGCTGGGAGGCAAGGTAGGCGGTGGTGGAAGGGCTGAGCATGCCCCAGGGCAGGGAGGTGTTGGTGCCAAAGGCCTCTTGGTTGAAAAAGTTGCCCCAGCGGCCAAAGGCCTGCCCAATGAGAAAGCCCATGCCCC
>JBKEBR010000310.1:0-2717 GCA_047973285.1 Oscillospiraceae bacterium
AAATATGGTGTCTCCCCTTGAAATAAGCGAAGCCGATATACCCTATTGCCCCGTGTGCGGGGCGCATCTTATCCCGAATTTGCGTTGCGACTACAATTTTGTGGAAAAGCCGCACATGACAAACGCAAAGGCGTATGAAAATTTTTTGAATACGGCCAGTGGAAAAAAACTTGTGTTGCTGGAACTGGGCGTTGGGTATAATACACCGGGCATCATTCGTTTCCCGTTTGATAGTATTGCGCAAAAAAATGCCAATGCAAGTTTAATACGCATAAACGATACGCAGCCGGACATACCAAAGGGTGCCGAAGAAAGCTCTGTTGGCATACAGGCTGATATTGGCAAGGCATTAAGCGATATTCGTTCTCTTTCCTAAATAAAATTTCCAAATTTTGGTATAAATAAAAAAACCGGGCGATATATTCTTGGGGGTAACCCATAAAAGCATTCATAAAAAGGCTGTAGACATTTATATCTACAGCCTTTTTATTTCTGGGTTTAATTTTGAGAGCAAAGCAAAACACCGCCCGAACGGCCCTGAGGGCGAATGGCTATTTTTCTCCCGGTACCTTTTGTAAAGTGGCTTTTTCTACGCAGGCTGCGGCCGAAATTAAAGGGGGCGAATCCGCAAGGGAAGCCATAGAGGTTTCGCACATTGCCAGGGCTGCCGACGGCCTGTTTGCAAACTTGCCCTGTGCGCCTGTAACCCCCATAATTTTGGGGCGGCCCAATAAAAAAATGCATAAAGAAGACACGGCGCAAAGCAACAATGCAAAAAGCCAGGTGAGGTGAAAAGTGCCCGTCCAATCGTACAAATAGGGAAAAAGGATGCCGGCAACTGCGCCAGTCAGCCCGCTTACTATTTGCGAGCGGCTGGAAATTTTTTGGTAATGTGTGCGGCCATAAATACTCATAATAAGCAATGCGGGAATGATGGTGCCCACGGAATAGGTTGAGCCAAGCAATAAAGAGGCAAAAGCCAGTATTGCCGTTGACGCCGGAAAAATTAAAAACAACAACAATGCACTTGCAACCACTGCCACAATAATTTTTAAAGAGTTTACAACGCCAATTCGGTCGGCCAGCACGCCGTACAGCAGTTTCCCCGCCACGTTGCCCACCATGGAAAAGCTTGTAAGCACAGCCCCAACCGACAGGGAATACCCCTGTGCCGCAGAAAATATTGGCAGCTGGTTCATAAGCTGTGTAATGGCGGCCATGCTTGCCAGCGCAGTTGAGGTAATGAAAAATACTCGGATAGAGGGCATGGCGCGCGGCGGTTCTATGGCAGCTTTGGCAGGTTTTTCTTTTTGGGGCAAGCGGGCAATATCGGCCTCGCAAGGTGAAATGCGCAGCAAAACCACACCGGCAACAAAAATGGCGGCCTCTGCAACAAGGCCCATTAAAATGGCGGCCTGCCGCCAGCCCACCTGTGCAATTACGTCTGCCACAACAGGGCTAAAAATTGCGCCGGCCAACCCCGAGGCAGACATTGCCAAACCAATAACCAAACCGTTATGGCCCTGAAACCAGTTGTTCAAAACAACAGGCATTACCACCAAAATACAGCTCATGCCCACCCCTGCAACAGCGCCGGAAAGGTACCACTGCCATAAATTGTTAAACCAGCCCATGGCAAAAACCGAGCCTGCATACAATAACCCCAGCATGGTAAGGGCGCCTCTGCCCCCGCGCCGGAACACCCAGCGGCTTGTTAGGGTAACGGTTGCGGCCGAAGCGAAAGAACGGACCATATAGTAAACCGACAAATCACCTGTGCGCAGGCCTAAGTCGGCTATAATGGCAGAAAATACTATTCCGGTACAATTCATTAAAATTCCGAAAATGCTGGCCTGTACCAATATTACACCAAGAAGAACAACCCCCGCGCGATGCGGCCTTTTTTGGTGTTTCATTTGTTTCCCTTTCTATTCCATAAAAGCGGGGAAACACAAATAAAAGCACATACGTTTTGTACGCAATATGCAGCCCATTTGCATATTGCGCACACGTGGCACTTCTATTGTATTTTTGCTTTTTTGTAATGCGCCTTGCTGTTAGCCGTTATGGCGGTAGCATTCTACGCCCATGTACTTGGCGGCCTCTTGCAAAATGTCGGCCACATGGCCGCGAACAAAGCAAACGTGGTGCTCGTAACCGTTGTTGCAAATAAATTGCAGCAATGGCTGAAGGTTGGGCACATAGCAGTTTGCTACACCGCCCTTGGTTGGCAGCGCTTCTTCCTGAAATTCGCCTTCGCCAACATACATTTTTAATTTTCCGGCGCGGTCATCGGTTGTAAAGCGCACGTAGGTCATGGGGCCTGCGGCAACCTGGCCCTTGCAGGCGCCAAAGCAATTTTCTTTGCCCAATGTGCTGCCCAAAACATCCAAACACTCAATTTCTATGTTGCTGCTCTGGAAAAAGCTTTTGGGGAAATTGGAACAATGCAGGCTGATGCAGGCATTGCGTTCGTCTCGAATATTGTTGTTCCAGTCCATAAGCGCGGAGGGGCTTTGCGCGGCAAGGCTGGCTGCCAGCATGGAAACCGCACCGGCCACATCCGATTCGCAGGCGGAGGGCTTCCCTTTTTCCCCCATCATAGACATGGCAAGGCAGGTGGCGCATCCGTAGTTGTTTTCTATGCTGTCCCAACACTGCACGGTGCTTGCGTCGCAGTCTAAACTTTCAACAATTACTTCAATGGCAAGCCATAG
>JBKEBR010000311.1:0-7437 GCA_047973285.1 Oscillospiraceae bacterium
AATGGCGCCCCCCACAAGGGTGGAAAGCGACGGCGCCTCCCCCGAGATTACAAAGGAGAGAAGGCTGGTAACAAAGGGTGTGGCAAACATGTAGTTGCTTACCGAAGAAGCCTGCTTTGCCTTGGTAAAGGCAATGGCCCAGGCTACATAGGCAACGGCGCTGGAAAAAACGCCCAGCACCGCCACGTAAAACCAGTAAATGGGCAGCGCGGTTTTGGCCTGCTGTATGCCGGTGGGCAAAAAGCTGCAAAGCAGAAGGGTGCCGCCAAAAATAGAAAAGATGCTTGCCTGCAGGCCGGTGTAGGTTTTGGTAAGGCGGCGCTGCAAAAGGTTGTACACGCTAATGGAAAACGCGGCCAGCAGCATCCAAATAACCCCAATGTTTACCGAAAGCGCCCCGCCCATAAGGGTAAGCGTTAACACCCCCGCAAACCCCAAAAAAATGGAGCCCCACTGCGAGGGGGCCAGTTTTTCCCTGTATACAAGCCGCGCCAGCAGGGCGGTAAGTATGGGGGCGGTGGCAATAATTACGCTGCTGGTGGCGGGGGTAATGGTTTCAAAGCCCTTGTTAAAGAAAATGGTGTATAAAAAGAAACCGGCGGCCCCCGCAAGCAAAAACCATTTAATGTCTGCTTTGCGGGGCAGCCCGGTTTTAAAAAGAAAAGCAACACCCAGCAAAAGAAGGCTTGCAATGGCATAACGCCAAAACCCCAGGGCAAAGGCGGAAAAGTGCTGTAAGGCAAGCCTTGTGAACACGTGGGACAGCGACCAGAAGAAAATGGTTACGGTGGCATAGGGGTGAAAGCTGTTTTTGAATTTCATGCGGGGCCTGCCTGTTAAAAGTATTTTTGCAAAGCAAAGCTGGAAAAATAGGGGAGCAAACGCGTATTCAGTTTAGTATAGCACGCAAAGCAGGCGGGTACAACAAACCCCTGTAAGCAAGCCACTTTAAAGTGCCGCCGCATTGACTTGCGGCCTTGCTTTTTGGTATGATTACAGCAAAAGAAATATGGCATTTTGCACGGAGCTCTGGCATGAATTACAATGCACTGGCAGATTTTTTATTTCCCAACGTTACCGAAATTCCGCAAAACCTGGAAAACCGCTACCCGGCCCGCAGCCTTCCCGAAGGGGCCAAGGTAACCCGCATGGCGCCAAGCCCCACCGGGTTTATGCACCTGGGCAACCTGTACGGCGCCATTGCAGACGAGCGCCTTGCCCACCAGAGCAGCGGCGTTTTTTACCTGCGCATAGAAGATACCGACCAAAAGCGCGAGGTGGCCGGTGGGGTAGAAACCATTTTGCAGGTGTTTTCCCTGTACGAGCTTCCCTTTGACGAAGGGGCAACGGCAGGCGGAGACAACGGGGCCTACGGGCCCTACCGGCAGCGCCAGCGCGCCGCACTGTACCACGTGTGCGCAAAATGGCTGGTGCAGCAGGGGCTTGCCTACCCATGTTTTTTAACCGAGCAGGAGCTGGCCGACATACGCGAGGAGCAAGCGGAAAAAAAGCTGAATTTTGGCTGCTATGGGGAGTTTGCCCGTTACCGCAACGCCGAAATGGAAGAAATTCAAAAGCGTATTGCGGGGGGGCAGGGCTATGTCATTCGGCTGCGCAGCCCGGGCAACCCCGAAAACCGCATTAAAGTAACCGACCTTGTGCGCGGCCTGCTGGAATTGCCCGAAAACGACCAGGACGTGGTGCTGCTGAAGGCAGATGGCATTCCCACCTACCATTTTGCCCATGTGGTAGACGACCACCTTATGCGCACCACCCATGTGGTGCGGGGCGAGGAATGGCTTGCCACCCTGCCCATTCATGTGCAGCTGTTTGCCTGTATGGGCTGGAAGGCCCCGAAATACCTGCACACCGCCCAGCTTATGAAAATGGACGGGGGCAGCAAACGCAAGCTTTCCAAACGGAAAGACCCGGAGCTGGCGCTGGATTTTTACAGCGAAAAGGGCTATACGGTGGCGGCGGTGAAGGAGTACCTGCTGTCGCTGCTCAACTCAAACTTTGAAGAGTGGCGGCTGGCCAACCCTGAAAAAGATTTGAACGATTTCCCGTTCTCCATTAAAAAAATGGGGACCTCGGGGGCGCTTTTTGACATAGATAAGCTGGACGATATTTCCCGCAATGTCATCAGCCGCATGGAGGCTTCGCAGGTGTACAGCCTTGTGGCCGCCTGGGCGCTGCGGTATGACGCGGAATTTGCCGCCCTGTTTACCCGGGACGCCGCCTATACCACCGCGGCGCTGAACATTGGCCGCAACACCCCAAAGCGCCGCAAGGATATTACGGTTTGGAGCGAGGTAAAAGAGTATATCGGCTTCTTTTTTGACGAGCTGTTTCAGCGGCAGGGCGAGTACCCCGCCAATGTGCCCGCTGCCCTTGCCGCCCAAATTTTAACGCGGTATGCAGAGGTGTACAGCCCGGCAGACGACAATGCCCGGTGGTTTGAAAGGGTAAAGCAAATTGCCGATGAAGTTGGCTTTGCCGGCAATATGAAAGATTTTAAGCAAAACCCCGAAGCCTACGGCGGCAACGTGGGCGACGTGAGCATGGTGCTGCGCCTTGCCGTAACAGGGCGGGCGCAATCGCCCGATTTGTGCGAGGTAATGCAGGTTATGGGGCAGGCAAAGGTGCAGCAGCGGCTGCGGCAGGCGGCAGCCACCCTGTAAGGGACTTGCCCACGCATGTTTGCCCGGTGGGCCGCCTGTAAGGCCCCGCGGCAATGGTAAAGAAGTAAAATTCGGCATACCGCCTGCCATAAAAGCGGTACCCGTGGCCAAGGCAGTGCCCGCCGCAGGTGTGTGGAGAAGAAAATGGGCGAGTTTACAAGCGAGCTTGGGTCCAATTTTGTATACGACATTATCGACAACGATATTAAAAACGGCTTTCCGGGGCAAATTCACACCCGCTTCCCGCCCGAGCCAAACGGCTACCTGCACATAGGCAGCGCCAAAGCCATTTGGATTAACTACAGTGCCGCCATGAAATACGGCGGCCTGTTTAACCTGCGCTTCGACGACACCAACCCCGTGCGGGAAGACGACGAATATGTGCGCTCTATTGAAGAGGATTTGCGCTGGCTTGGCGCCGTGCCCAACGGCGGCATTTACTACGGCAGCGATTATTTTGAACAGTGCTATGAATATGCCGAAAAGTTGATTCGGGACGGCCGCGCCTATGTGTGCGATTTAAGCCCCGATGAAATGCGGGAATACCGCGGCACCCTTACCGAACCGGGCCGCAACAGCCCCTGGCGGGACCGCAGCGTGGAAGAAAACCTGGATTTGTTTCGCCGCATGCGCGCCGGTGAGTTTGCCTCCGGCAGCCATACCCTGCGGGCCAAAATTAACATGGCCTCCTCCAACATGAACATGCGCGACCCTGCCATTTACCGCATTCTGCACACCTCTCACCACCGGCAGGGCAACAAGTGGTGCATTTACCCCTTGTACGACTATGCCCACCCCATTCAGGACGCCATTGAAGGGGTTACCCATTCGCTGTGCTCCATCGAGTTTGAAAACCACCGCCCCCTGTACAACTGGGTGGTTAACTGCATCGGCTTTGAGAAAAAGCCCCGCCAGTTTGAATTCGCCCGGCTGAACATTACCCACACCGTAATGAGCAAGCGTTATTTGCGGGAGCTGGTGGAAACCGGCACGGTAGACGGCTGGGACGACCCGCGCATGCCCACCCTTTCGGCCCTGCGCCGCCGGGGGTACACCCCCTCGTCCATTGTAGAGTTTGTAAAGCGGGCCGGGGTGGCCAAGGCCTACAGCACGGTGGACATTCGCCTGCTGGAATACTGCATTCGCGAAGAGCTGAACCAGAATGCCCCCCGCCGCATTGCGGTGCTGGACCCTGTTAAGGTAATTGTTACCAACTACCCCGAAGAAAAAACCGAGACTTTCCCCTTGCCCAACAACCCCCTGAGCGAGGAAGCGGGCACCCGCGATGTTGTGTTCAGCCGGGAGCTTTACATTGAGCGGGAAGACTTTGCCGAGGTGCCCCCGCCCAAGTACCAGCGCCTGCGCCTTGACGGCGAGGTGCGCCTGATGGGCTCTTACATCATCCGCTGCAACAAGGTGGTTCACGACAGCGAGGGCAATATAACCGAGCTGCATTGCACCGCCGACCTGGAAACCCGCAACAACAAGCCGGAGGATGGGCGCAAGGTGAAAGGCACCATTCACTGGGTAAGCGCGGCCCATGCGGTGGACGCGAAGGCCAACCTGTACGAAAACCTGTTTACCCTTGAAAATGTAAACGATGTGCCCGAGGGCACCAATTATTTGGAATATATCAACCAGGAATCTTTGGCGGTGCGTACAAACTGCAAGCTGGAGGCCGCCATGGCAAACGCGCAGCCGGGGGAACGTTTCCAGTTTGTGCGCATGGGGTATTTCTGCAAGGACACCAAAGACCCCAATTCCTTCAACCGCATTGTTCAGCTGAAAGACAGCTTCAAGGTATAAAGTGCCCTGCGCCGGGCCTTTTGGCAGGCCGCCTGTTGCCGCGGGGCTTTCGGCGGAACCTGCGAAAAAAATGCTTGCCCGCCCCGTTTTTCGCTTTGCGGGTGCGGCGCCGTAGCGTACAAAGCAATAAGGCCAAACAGGCCTTTGGGCCACAAAAAACCACCTGCCGCGGCAGGTGGTTTTTTTATTGTTAACGTGGGGCTAATAGTAATAGTAAAACTCGTTGGCAAGGGCCGAAAAGAAATAGGTAAAGTACGAGGCAAACACTACAATGGTAATAACCGAAAGTACAATGCCAATTAACCAGATAATAAGGTTTGCACGGGCAAAGTTTTTGCGGTTTGGCCCGTAAGAAGAGCCAAAGGCCCACACAAACATCAAAACCAAAGAGACAATGCCGCCCACAAGGGGAATAAGGCCCAGCAAATAGGGGGTAAGGTAATTCAAAATGGTCATGGTGTCGGTTTGGGCAGGTGCGCCGTATGCGGGGTAAGGCGGGTTTGCGGGCTGGCCCACGGGCGGGTAATAGTAAGAGGGGGCGGGCGCATAAGGCACCCCGCCCGGTGCTGCCGGGCCGCCCGGGGCAAAGCTGTTTGCCTGCACGGGCGCGCCGCAGGCCGCACAGCCCGGCGCCCCTTCGGGAATTTGCGCCCCGCAGGCAGTACAGTAATTTGGGCTCATGGTGTTGTCTCCTTTACAAGCCGCTTGTAAAAATGTGCAGTTAATAGTACATATAAATTTGGCAGGGAATCATGCCGTTGTACACCTTGCGGCGCTTGGCGGCCCTTTTGCCAAAATGGCTTTCAAATTCGCCGTCTGCGGTAATAATGTAGGCGCCGGCCACCGGGCTGCCGGCAAGGGCTTCCCCCAAAGTTTTGGCAAGGGCGGTGGCATCCGCCTTGTCCAGCAGGCGCTCGCCGTAGGGGGGGTTGGTAAGTACAATGCTGCTTTTAGAGGGGGCAAACCGGGCCACGGGGGCGGTGGCAAAGCGGCAGCGGCTGCCAACCCCGGCCAGCCTTGCGTTGGCGGTGGCAAGGGCGGTGGCCTCGGGGTCTATATCAAAACCAAAGCCTTCAAAATCGGCGTCGGGCAGCTCCTGCTCTTTTGCCTCCCTGCGGGCGGCATCAAACAGGCCGGCCGGCAAAAATTCGTAGTGCTCGGCGGCAAAACTGCGTTTCAGGCCGGGGGCAATGTTCAGCGCTTTCAGGGCGGCTTCAATGACCAGGGTGCCGCTGCCGCAAAAGGGGTCTTGCACCAGGCTGCCTCGGCGCACCCGGCCAAAATCGGCTATGGCGGCGGCAAGGGTTTCCTTCAGCGGGGCTATTCCGGCAGTGCGGCGGTAGCCCCGCTTGTGCAGGCCGTCGCCGCTGGTGTCTAAAAACACTTCGGCCATATCCTTGCGTATGGAAAATCGAATGCGGTATTCCTGCCCGCGCTCGGGCAAAAATTCTATTTTGTGGGCCTTTAAAAGCCGGTTTACCACCGCTTTTTTTACAATGCTCTGGCAGGCGGGCACGCTGGAAAGGGTGCTGGACAGGCTGGAGCCCTTTACCGGGAACTTGCCGCTTTTGGGAATGTAGTTTTCCCAGGGAATGGAGAAAACCCCGTCGAACAATTCGTCGAAGGTTCTGGCGGGGAAGCTCTTCAGCAAAATCATCACCCGCTCGGCGCAGCGGCTCCACAAATTGGCCTTTGCCAAAATGTGTTCATCGCCCGAAAAAGCAATGCGCCCGTCGGTTACCGTTATGTTTTGGGCGCCAATGCGTTTGAAGTCGAAAACGGCGGCAGCTTCTACCCCAAAATAGCAGGGGGCAACAAAATTAAAATTCATGGTTCCTCCGGTTTGCCGGAACGCACCGGCTGTATTTTGGCAAGCCCTTTTTTGTAAAAAGGGGTAAGGCGCAGGGCAAAAAACAACAGGGCCATAATGCCGGCCCCGGCCAGCGTATCCGACAAAAAATGCCGCCCTATCACCAGGCGGGCAAAAGCCATGGCGGCAATATACAGCCAGCAGGCGGCATAGGCGGCCATTCGCCTTTTGCCATAAACGGCCGCAATGTCCAGCAGCACAATTACCAGCAGTATGGAAACGGCGTTGGCGGTATGGCCCGAAGGGAACGAGCTTCCGCCGTTGCCCAAAGGCTGGTACCATGGGGTAAAGGCGGCAAAGCTGCCGGTGGCCAGCATGTCGTCAAAGCGGGTGCGCTGCCAAATTGCCTTTATAAGGTTAATAAGCGCCTGGTTTGCCAGCATGTAGCAAAACCCGCACAGGGCCCAAAATTTTGCCTTTTGCCGCTGCCCGGCATTAAGGCGCCCGGCAAGCCAAAGTAGCAAAGCCGCAAACACAAGGCCCGCCGCCAGCCAGCCCCAGGTGCGGGGGTTGGCTGGGCCGGTGGTAAGGCCCCGTTTTACAAGGGTGCCGTAGCTGCTGTGGTACATGGCGGCAAAGCCGCAGGGCAGCACAATGGCAGCCCCCGCCCGGCTCCACGGTTTTTGCGCCCCGGCCGGGGCGCAAAGCAAAAGGGCAAAGTAAAACAAAGCCGGCAAAAATGCCGGGTACCAGCCAAACCCCTCCATAAAAATGGCAAAAAGATTGTTGGGGTTATACAAAGCCCGGGTAATGGCCAGGTCATAAAAAGCGGCCAGCGCAAACCCTGCAAAAAAAACAGCCAGGGCGGGGGCCAGCCAAAAAACCGGCGGTATCTTTTTTTTCATACGGCCTCCTAAGGCAAAAGGAAAAGGGGAGTTAAGCGCCTGCCGCCGGGTCTACCACCTTCACCTTTACATAATATTGTATAGAGCCGAATACCCCCCAGTTTGCTTCTACACGGTAGGTATAAACCCCCGGCTCTGTGGGGGTGCGCAAATCGCCCCCAACGGGGGTGAAGGTGCGGCTGTCGCCCTTGCTGCGGCTTATGTTCATCTCCCTGGCCGGGTAAGAAAAGCTGAT
>JBKEBR010000312.1:0-2543 GCA_047973285.1 Oscillospiraceae bacterium
AAAAAAACAGGCCGAAGCCTTGCGCGTTCAAATTAACCACAACAGCAGGCTGTATTATGATAAAGATGCCCCCCAAATTTCGGATGACGAGTATGACCGGCTGATGCAGGAATTGAAAATTCTGGAGGGCGAGTATCCCTCGCTTGTAACCCCCGATTCCCCAACCCAGCATGTGCTGGGCACCCCTTCCGGCCGGTTTGAAAAGGTAACCCATGCCGTAAAAATGGAAAGCCTTCAGGATGCTTTCAGCGAGCAGGACATACTGGATATTGACCAGCGGGTACGGGAGGAATTTCCCACCGCAGAATATGTGGTAGAAGCAAAAATAGACGGGCTTTCGGTGAGCCTTGAGTACCAAAACGGGCAGTTTTTCAGGGGCTCTACCCGGGGCGACGGTTTGGTGGGAGAGGACGTTACCGCAAACCTTGCCACCATTGCCGACATTCCCAAAACGCTGCCGAGCGCGCCCCTATACCTTGAAGTGCGCGGCGAGGTTTATATGCCAAGGCAGGCTTTCGCTGCGCTTGTAAAACAGCAGGAGGAAGAGGGAAACCCGCTGCCCAAAAACCCCAGAAATGCGGCGGCAGGCAGCCTGCGGCAAAAGGACGCTTCTGTTACCGCAACAAGGGGCCTATCGGATTTTATTTTTAACATTCAGCAGATACAGGGCAAAAGCATTGCCACCCATAAAGAAAGCCTGGATTATTTAAAAGAGCTCGGCTTTCCCACAAGCCCGCGCTACCATTTGTTTTCCGGCATACAGGGTGTTTTGGATGAAATAAAGGAAATTGGGCAAATGCGGGGTCAGTTTGCCTTCGACATTGACGGCGCCGTTGTAAAGGTGAATAGCTTTTCACAGCGCGGCGCGCTGGGCAGCACCAACAAATACCCGCGCTGGGCCATTGCCTACAAATACCCGCCCGAAGAAAAGGAAACGGTGCTGGAAAGCATTGATGTTTCTGTGGGAAGAACCGGCGTGTTAACCCCCACCGCGGTTTTTGAGCCTATTTTGCTGGCGGGCAGTACGGTGGGGCGGGCAATATTGCACAACCAGGATTATATCAACACGCTGGGCCTGTCTATTGGAGACACCATTAAGGTGCGCAAAGCCGGGGACATTATTCCCGAGGTAATTGCCGTAACCCGGCATACACAGGGAAAAGAAATTTTTCAAATGCCGTCTGTTTGCCCCTCCTGCGGGGAGGCGGTTACCAGGCTGCCCGGGGAAGCCGCCCTGCGCTGCCAAAACCCCGAATGCCCGGCGCAAACCCTGCGCAACCTGTTTCACTTTGCCAGCCGGGGCGCCATGAATATTGAGGGCCTGGGCACCGCAGTTTGCGCCCAGCTTGTGGAAAAAGGGTATGTAAAAAACGCGGCCGATATTTACGACCTTACCGAGGAAAAACTGCTTACGCTGGATAAATTCAATCAAAACGCGGCCGGCAACCTTTTGCGGGCCATTGAGGGTTCTAAGAAAAACAATTTGGACAAGCTTGTTTTTGCCCTTGGCATTCGGAATATTGGAGACAAAGCCGCTGCCATGCTGGCCGAGCATTTTGGAACCATGGAGGCCATTGCCACCGCCGGTGAAGAAGAAATTGAAGCAATAGAAGGCTTTGGCAATATTATGGCCAAAAGCGTGGTGGATTTTTTCGCCAAAGAGGGCACGGCAGATCTGCTTTTTCGGCTGCGGCAGGCAGGTGTTGCCATGCAGTACACCGGCCAGCGCAAAAGCACAAGTTTAAGCGGCAAAACCTTTGTGGTTACCGGCACCTTGCCCAGCCTTTCAAGGGATGAGGCCGAAGCCCTTATTGTTCAAAACGGAGGAAAAGCATCGGGTTCTGTAAGTGAAAAAACAAGCTTTGTGGTGGCAGGGGAAGCCGCCGGTTCAAAGCTTGCCAAAGCACAGCAGCTTGGCGTACCTGTAATTGCAGAGCAGGAGCTACTGGCTATGATAAAGGAGTGAAACAATGGAAATTGATGTAAAGCACATTGCCAAGCTGGCCCGCCTGACCATTGAGGCTGAAAAGGTGGAAAGCTTTACGGCGGAAATGGCGGCCATTGTAAAAATGGTTGAAAACTTGCCTGAGCTTGCGGGCGCGGGCAGCCTTTTGGAACCCAATAATACCATGCAGCTGCGCGAGGATGTTGTGGCGCCCTCTGACAGCAGGGAAGAAATACTGGCGAATGCGCCGGAAAAAGCAGACGGCTGCTTTTTGGTGCCGAGAACCGTAGACTGAGGAGGAGAGCAATATGGAACTGTACCAACAAACGGCAGCAAACCTTGCTGCTTTATTGCGGGCAAAGCAGGTAAGTGCCGTAGACATTGCCGAAAGTGCGTTAAGCCGTATAGAGAAGGCAGAGCCGCAGGTGGACGCCTTTTTACAGGTTACCCGGCAGCAGGCTTTGCAGGCGGCAGCCGAAGTAGACGCAAAAATTGCCTCCGGCCAGCCGCTGGGTGCGCTTGCGGGCATACCTGTTGGCATTAAAGATAATATATGTACCAAGGGGGTTGCCACCACCTGTGCCTCCCGCATGCTGGA
>JBKEBR010000313.1:0-1520 GCA_047973285.1 Oscillospiraceae bacterium
TGATATATTACTAACGTCATTTGATATATCAGATTTCGGCGCCAATCTATATTATCAAAAAAGTTCAAACAATAAAAAGGAGTTGTAAAAATGAAAAAAACTGTAGCACTTTTGTTGGCCTTGGCTATGTTCGGAATTTTGTCGGCCTGTGGTGCGGGAGCTTCGTCATCGGCAGGTGCATCTTCTGAAGCCACCGCCTCCAGCGCTTCGCAGGCCGCTTCTGCGGAAGTGGAACAATGGGGTGCGGGCAAAAAGGTTGGCCTGGCACAAATGCACTATACCAATGCGTTTCGTATTGCAGAAACAGACAGCGTAATTAAAGCCTTTGAAGCGGTTGGTTTTGAAGTGGTTTGGAACGAAGCCGGAAACGACACGGCAAAGCAAATAAGCAACGTAAACGACTTGCTGGCCCAGGACATCGACTATTTGCTGCTGCCCCCGAAGGAAGAAGCCGGGCTGGTTCCCGCGCTTGACGCCGCCAAAAAAGCGGGCGTGCCGGTAATTCTTTTGGACCGCTCCGCCAACGGCGTGCCGGGCGAAGATTATGTAACGGCCATCCGTTCCAACGCGGAAGCCGAAGGCCAGTGGTGTGCCGATTGGATTGTTGAGAATTACCCCGACGGCGCCAACATTGTAGAAATATTTGGCGCGCCCGGCTCAACAACTGCCATGGACCGTGCCGATGGTTTCTGGGCCGTTATCGACCAGCACGACAACCTTGTAAAGCTGGACACCCAGGTGGGCAACAACATGCGTTCAGACGCACAGGTTGTAATGGAAAACATGATTCAGGCGCACGGCGAAGAAATTGACGTTGTGGTAACCCACTCCGACGAAATGACCTTTGGCGCGCTGCAGGCAATTGAAGGCGCCGGCCTGGTGCCCGGTGTGGACATTGCGGTTCTCTCTATTGGCGATGGCAGCTCGGCCATGCTGGAAGAAATTATTGCAGGGCGGGTAGCCGCGTGCTCGGAATGCAGCCCGCTGCTTGGGCCTCAAGCACTGGAGGTTATAAAAGCGCTGGAAAACGGCGAAGAAGTTGAAGGCCTAATTTGGGCGAACGACCGCTTCTTCACCATTGACAATGCCGCGCAGGAACTGGAAAGTGCCGGTTGGTAAGCAGGGCAGCAAGGCGTACGGCTCTCGCTGTTAAAACAAACTTGAAGTGAATACGCAGCAAGCCTGTTGAATTTCCGGTAACTCTATTTTGGCCATGTAAATAGTTTTAACAGAAGGAATAGCCCATAGTTACGAAAGTACTTGGGCTCATTCCTTTCTCATTGTAATTAACTGAAAAGCAGCTTGCAGTGGGCAAAATGCGCCAAGTGAGAGGCAGCAAATTTTGTTACAGGGAGGTATTTAGGTGGATTCAGAATTATTGTTGCAAATGACCAATGTTTCAAAAACTTTTCCTGGCGTAAAAGCGCTAAAAAATGTTGATTTTTCAGTAAAACGCGGGGAAATAATGGCGCTTATGGGCGAAAATGGCGCCGGTAAATCCACACTGATTAAAATTATAA
>JBKEBR010000314.1:0-2441 GCA_047973285.1 Oscillospiraceae bacterium
AGCTGTCGGCCTGGGCCTGGCGGCAGGCATTTACCATTTCCTCCTCGGTGGCATTTTCGTTGCCCCAGCGAAGGTTGTCTTTAATGCTGCCCGAGAACAGAACATTTTTTGCAGCACCATGGAAACCGCGTCCCGCAGGGCCTCAATGTCGTAGCTGCGCACATCCAGCCCGCCCACCTTTACCTGCCCGGAGGTTACGTCGTACAGGCGGGGAATAAGCTGCACCAGGGTAGACTTTGCGCTGCCGGTGCCGCCCAAAATGCCCACGGTTTGCCCACTTTGAATGGCAAAGCTTACGTTTTTCAGAATTTCCTTTTCGCTGCCGCCGTGGTAGCGGAAGCCCACGTTTTCAAAAACAACCGCGCCGTTTTCCACCGTGGTTACGGGGCTTTCGGGGTTTTGCATGCTGCTGGTTTCATCCAGCACCTCTACAATGCGCTCGGCGGAGGACTGGGCAATAATAATCATAACAAACACCATGGAAAGCAGCATCAGCGCCGAAAGCGACTGCACCAGGTACATAACAAGGCTCATCAATTCGCCGGTGGTCATGGTTTGCAGCACTATCATGCGGGCCCCTAAAAACTGGGTAACCAAAATGGAGGTGAACATAAAAAACTGCATGGCCGGGCTGTTGAAGGCCAAAATCTTTTCTGCCTTTTTAAAATAGAACAATACCTGCTTGGAAATGCCGTGGAATTTTTCTATTTCGTAATCCTCGCGCACATACGACTTTACGGTGCGTATGCCGTTGATATTTTCCTGCACAATGCTGTTCAGCTTGTCGTACTGCTTAAACACCTTTACA
The DNA here is from genome assembly GCA_047973285.1 of Oscillospiraceae bacterium. Classification (GTDB taxonomy): domain Bacteria; phylum Bacillota; class Clostridia; order Oscillospirales; family Ruminococcaceae; genus JAAYCI01. The sequence continues at coordinate 809 of JBKEBR010000314.1, forward strand.
AAAATGGGGTGGGCTTTCATAACAATTAAAAATAAAATACCCCCAAGAAGCGGAACCGAAACCAGAAAAACAAGCGCCAGCCGCCAGTTCAGCAGCATTGCCATAATGGTGGAAAAAATAAGCATCAGCGGCGCGCGTATGGCGGTTCGTATAATCATTTGGTAGGCGTTCTGCACGTTGGTAATATCGGTGGTAAGCCGTGTGATTAAACTGGGCGTAGAGAATTTGTCGATGTTGGTGAAGGAAAATTTTTGTATGTTGTAGTAAATATCCTTGCGCAAGTTTTTGGCAAAACCCGACGAGGCAATGGCGGCGTGCCTGCCCGACTGAACGCCGAATATGAGCGATGCCATGGCCACAAGCACCATGCCGCCCCCTATTTTAAAAACAAAGCCAAGGTTTTGCTGGCCAAGGCCTATATCCACCAGCAAAGACATTAAAAACGGAAGAGCCACCTCCATGGAAACCTCGCCCGTTATCAATATCATGGATAAAAAAGAGCTTTTTTTGTACTCGCGTATGCTCCCTATAAATTTCTTAAACTGCATATAATGTACTCCCTCTGTGGTAATTAAACATTCGGCGCGGCGCACCGCGCCGCTGCCCCCCTAAAAGCCGCCGGCCCCGGCAAAACTAGCTGTCTTGCTGCCGCTGCGCCAGCAATGCCCCGTAAAATGCATCGAAAACCTTCAGGGCCTCTTCACACTCTTCGTTGCTTAGCTGGGGCAGCCGGGCCGCCAGCGCGCTGTGGTATTCGGTAATATGCTTTTGCACAATTTTTTCGCCCTGGGGGGTGAGCACAAGGTTAATCAGCCGCCCGTCCTCGCTTACGGGCAGTTTTTTAACCAGCTTTTTCTCTTCCAGCTCCCCTAAAATTTTGGTAATGCCGGGCATGGTAACATTCATTATATTGCTGATGTCGCTTACCCGCACCACCTTTTGCTTTTGGCTGCATTTGTAAATGCTTTTCAGCACCCGTATATAGCCGGGCTTAAAGCCCTCCGGCAGCTGGGGCAAAAGCTCGGGCAGCTGCCGCATTCTGAAACCCATATCAAAAAATTTTTCAACCAGATAAACGTCCAACGGTATCCTCCCATTCTGCAAAATACTTACCTTATATAATTATCAAAGGTAATTACTAAAGGTAAGTATATTCTTTCCCCCAAAGAATTGCAAGCTTTTTTTGGCGCTTTGCTTAGCTGGGCTTCGGCTTTTCGTGCAACTCTCACAAAATTTTCCGCCGCAAAATACCCGCCGCGGCAAAGCCGCAGGCGGGTTTGTTTGGTTGGAATATTTTTCGGTTTGCAGCGCCGCCGCAAGGTAGAGAATGCAAAAAAATAAACTGCTGAAAATGGTTTGTTCTTTTGCCCAGCGCCGGCGGGCCGCTTTGGGCAGGGCCGCCAACACCGGCCGCTGCAACAGGCGCCGTGGCTTTGCCTGCCGTATTGTGCAAAACATTGGCAGAATTTTGGTGGCAAAACCGGGGTAAAGTACAAAATACAATTTTGTGAAGGGTTGCCGCCAGTGAAACCCCGCGAAAGAAGGGTTTTTACAAAAGAAAAAAGCCTTTGCAATGCCATTTGGCGCGCCTGCCGCCGCCCTGAAAAAGCCCGCTTACCCGCCGTGCACCGGA
>JBKEBR010000315.1:0-1548 GCA_047973285.1 Oscillospiraceae bacterium
ATCATTCCTACCTCGGTGGATATTCCGAACCTACAGGTAAAAATGCATGTGGAGGAATACCCCCTTGGCCCCTACGGCGCCAAGGGCGCAGGGGAACTTCCGCTGGTGGGGGCGCCCGGGGCCTACCTTGCGGCAATGGAGCAGGCGCTGAACGGCGCGGCGCTGAACCATATCCCTTTCAGCACCGAAGATACCCTGAAGGTTTTGCTGGCAACCCCCAAAAAGGAGGTGGTTTAAGTGGCCAATATTGCCTTTGTTTTGAACGGAAAACAGGTTGTTTATAACGGCAGCGCCACAGACCGGCTGCTGGATGTGCTGCGCCGCGATTTTGCCAACACCGGCGTAAAGTGCGGCTGCAAAGAGGGCGAATGCGGCGCGTGCAGCATTATTCTGGACGGGCGGCTTGTGAACAGCTGTATGGTGGCCATGGGCCGGGTAGAGGGCAGCGCCGTTACCACCATTGAGGGCTACCGCGAAACCGAGCGGTTTAAAGTATTGGATGCGGCTTATGCATCGGTAGCCGCGGTGCAGTGCGGGTTTTGTATTCCCGGCATGGTACTGGCCAGCGAATGTATTCTTGCCAAAAACCCAAACCCCGATGAAGCCGAAATACGGGAGGGCATTTCCGGCAACCTGTGCCGCTGCACCGGGTACAACGCCATTGTAAAGGCCATTGGCATTGCGGCAAAGGAGGGCAAAGGATTATGGTAAACGGATATGTACCCACTTCGCTGGGGCAGGCGCTGGAGCTGCGGGCCGCCCACCCCCTTACCCCCTATGCGGGCGGCACCGATTTGATGATTGACGAGGAGCGCGAGGGCAGCTACCTGTTTTTGCACAAAATACCCGAGCTTAAGCAGATTTCGCAGGACGGCGAATATTTGCGGCTTGGCGCGGGCTGTACCTTTACCGAACTGCTGGACAGCAGCATAACCCCCGCCATTTTAAAGTAAGCGCTGGCGTTAATTGCCGCGCCCGCCATACGCAACGAAGGCACCAATGGCGGCAACATTGGCAACGGCAGCGCCAAAGCCGACAGCGCCCTGATTTTTTTTGTTGCCGATGCCAAGCTGCGGCTTGCCAGCAGCACGGGCGAACGCCTTATACCCATTAAAGAGTTTTACCAGGGCCGCAAAAAGCTGAACCTTGCGCCAAACGAACTTATTGTGGAAATACTGCTGCCCCAACAATGGCTGGGCCATTATTATTACCAAAAAATTGGCGCCCGCAAGGCGCTGGCCATCTCCCGCCTTTCTTTTGCCGGGCTAATGGCCATTGAGCAGGGCGTGGTTGTGCATTGCGCCACCGCCTTTGGCGCCGTAAGCGACGTAATTATTCGCCGGGAGGACCTGGACGCTTTATTGGTTGGCAAAACCATTGGTGAGGCGAAAGCGGCAAAAGCGGCTTACCTGCAGGCTTTTGACGAGGCCATTGTGCCCATTAGAGGGCGCGTGTCGGCAGAGTACAGGAAAAATGTTTGCCTGAACCTGCTGCAAAGCTTTTTGGAGCATTTTGGCATTTAAACAGCGGCAAAACACCCGCTATACG
>JBKEBR010000316.1:0-2712 GCA_047973285.1 Oscillospiraceae bacterium
AATTAAGGTCGCTTTCCGGGTCTAGATATTTAAACCCGTTTTCGCTGGAACCGTCCGCGAGTTGCAGGGTTACGCCTTTACGCCCGTAAACAGTGGATACGGTTATTTTTTCACCCGCGGCCATTACCCTGTTTATTTTGATAAACACGCCGCGCCCCACATGGAAAAATTCCGGGTTTGTAACTTCGGTGATGGCCGAAAACACAACATCAAATTCCATGGCGGCGGTTCCAGCGTTTTCCACAATGGCAAATAAGCTTTCCGAGTATTGCGAAATATACCATGTGCCTGCCAATGTGCAGGGAAATTGAAATAATTTTGTAAGCCCGGCAATTTGAGCGTTTCCGCTCTCGGCGCTGCGGAAATAAGGATAGGGGCAGCGCAAAACAAACTGGAATGTTTGAACCCTTAAGCCGTCCGAAAAAATAGGTGTTTGCTTGGGTGCCCCGTCGATATACCAGCTTTCCCCATTTTGTGTTATTGTAAGGCGCCCAATAATACCAGGCAGCACACAGGCAATAATGCCGCTGCGGTTGTCTTCTACGGCCTGCAATACGGCCCCGTTTATTGTAATATCGCGTGGCTGTATAGATTGGCTTTCAATCGTGCTACCCACCTGCGCGGCCCCCTGCGTTTCGCTGATTGTTATATTGTTGCTGGATATTCCCGCAATGTCGGTTATCCACAAGACGCTTTCCCGCGCGGCCGTGAACGTTACGCTGTTGCCGCCTGCGGTATAGGTGATAACGGTGTTTTTGTTCACGGATTTTTCCACCTCGCCCTTGTTAGAAAGTTTTCGGCCTCTTGCGTCATCTCTGCAGGGGAAAGGCTGTCATGTGTATTGATGGTTTGGTTAAATGTGTTGCCACCTGCAGGATATTCCCCGGCCCCATACGCTAGCGGGGTTAAATTGCTATTTTTAGATAACTGCAAAGCTAAATCAGTTTGCAGGGTGCTTGTGGTGAGGTCGGCCAAATCACGCATGGCATTTGTTATGGGCTTTTGGTTGCCCTCTATGCCTACTGCGATACCTGCGTGCAGCCATTTTCCCACTTCGTCGCTCCTACGGGTAGAAGTCGAGTTAATACCAAAAAAACTTTTGATGGCATCAAGGGCCGTTTTTGCGATGTTTACCGCCGCGTCCCACAGTGCGCCAGCCATTGCCCCAATGCCATTAATTAAGCCCATGATGATGTTTTTTCCGAGTTCCAGCCAATCCACATCTTTAATAGCCGTAACAATTGCAAATGCTACCTTTACGGCGGCAACGATAATGTCAGGCAATGACCGTATAATACCGACAATCAAACTAAAAATTAAGTCGATGCCTGCCAGCAAAATTGCGGGCAAATTGTCCATAAGGCCCGAAATCATAGACGCAATTGCATTCCCGGCTGCCAGAATAATGTCGGGGAAAGAAGCCTGTATTCCCTGTACAATATTCAGCAAGATACTTTTGCCCGATTCCAGTATTGCAGGGAGGTTTGCAACAATGCCGTTTACGAACTGTGTAATGGTGTTTATTGCGGATATAATAAGGGATGGCATGCTGTTAAAAATTCCCGTTACCAGTTCATTCAGCATTTTGGTGCCCATCTCTAAAACCATTGGCAAATTTGCGTTGAACCCTGCAAGCAGCTGGTCGATAAGCTGTATACCCGTTTGCAGCATTTGCGGTAGCCCAACCATGATACTGTTTTGTAACTGCGGCACAAAATCGGCCAGCGCGGTTACAAGTTGGGGGACTGCGGTTTGCAAAAACGTAACCAGCCCGCCAGGCAGGGCGGTTATAATGTTCCATACTGCAGGCAAGAGGTTTTGGGTTAAAAAGGTTGTTACGGTTTCCGCAAGAGCGTTCAGCGAGGGGCCAATATCCTGCCCCAACGTTAGCTTTCCCAAAACATTTTTAAAGGCCGATTTCATAGAAGCAGCCGAACCGGCAAGCGTGGAGGCCGCTTCTTTTGCGGTTGTTCCTGTTATATCAAGTTCGCCCTGTATTACATGGATAGCTGAATATACATCGCTAAGGTTGCTAATGTCATATTCCACACCGCTTATTTTCTGTGCGTCGGCAAGCAGCCGTTCCATTTCGGTTTTTGTGCCGCCATATCCAAGCTTTAAATTGTCCAGCATGGTGTAATTTTGCTTCGCAAACCCTTGATATGCGTTTTGTATCAAGTCCATGCTAGTGCCCATTTTGTTTGCATTGTCGGACATATCTGTTATGGCCATATTGGATATATCCGCTGCCTTTGCGGTGTCGCCACCGAGGCCCTGCAACAAACTGGCAGAAAACCCTGTAACGGTTTCCATGTAATCATTGGCAGAAAGCCCTGCGGTTCTATACGCCTCTTCGGCGTATTGCTTTACTTTATCCGCATTGCCCTTGAACAGCGTTTCAATGCCACCAAGGCTTTGTTCCAGTTCCGAACCTTCCGTAATTGTGGCGGCCAAGGCCTTGCCGATAGCAGCAATGCCAATAATTCCTTTTATGGCACTTACCATTTTGCCGCCAAAAGATTGGCCGGCAGAGGCCCCGGCAGAATCAGCTTCACCGCCCAAGGCGCTGCCAATGCTGCCCTTTATGCCCTGTGCCGATGGCATTATTTGTACATACGCCTTTGCCAATTCTGTTGCCATGCTCTACCCCCTCCCCATAATTTTGGCCCTCGCCTGCTCAAACTCTTCGCCTGTCTCGAAACTCTCCACTTC
>JBKEBR010000317.1:0-3168 GCA_047973285.1 Oscillospiraceae bacterium
GGCCGTGCGCACCGCGTCGGCCCCCTCCAGCTTAAAAATTACCGATATTCGGGTTGCCAATATTGATGGCGCGCCCAAGCACTGCCCCCTTATTAAAATTTACACCAACCAGGGCATTGTTGGGTATGGCGAGGTGCGCGACGCCTCCAGCGCCACCTATGCGCTTATGCTGAAAAGCCGCCTGGTGGGGGAAAACCCCTGCAATGTAGACAAGCTTTTCCGCCGCATCAAGCAATTTGGCAACCATTCCCGGCAGGGCGGCGGTGTTTCCGGCGTGGAAATAGCCCTGTGGGACATTGTGGGAAAAGCCTACGGTGTACCCCATTACCAGCTGCTTGGCGGGAAATTCCGCGACAAGGTGCGCATGTACTGCGACACCGACGTAGACGGCAAGCACACCGGCGCGGAAATGGGCCTTGCGCTGAAAGCGCGTATGGACAAAGGCTTTACCTTCTTGAAAATGGACCTCGGCATTGAGCTGATGCTGGACGAGCCCGGCTGCCTGAACGCCCCCACCGGCTTTTTGGAAGAGGTGAAAAAATATTCCGCCAAAGCGCTGGAGCACCAAAAAGGCTCGGTGGCTTACGATATGATGAAGGGGAAAAACTACGAAATATTCACCATTCCCCACCACGCCACCGGCATTCATATTACGGAAAAAGGGCTAGATTACCTTGAGAATTACGTGCGCGAGGTGCGCGAAACAATTGGGTACGAGGTGCCGCTGGCGGTAGACCATGTGGGCCATGTGGGGGTGGGCGATATTATTCGGCTGGCCAAACGGCTGGAAAAATATAACCTTGCGTGGATAGAGGACGCGGCCCCCTGGCATTATACCGAGCACTATGCCCGTATGAGCGCCGCCACCACCATTCCCCTGTGCACCGGCGAAGACATTTACCTGCACCAAAATTTTGAGCCCCTGCTGCGCGACGGCGGGCTGTCTGTGGTGCACCCCGACCTGCTGACCATTGGCGGCGCCATGGAAATGAAAAAGCTGGAGGGCCTGTGCGAGCGCTACGGCGCGGCCATGGCCATTCACATGGCGGAAAGCCCCATTGCCTGCCTTGCGGCGGTTCACTGCGCGGCGGCTGTGGAAAATATTCTGGCGGTTGAATTCCACTCCTCCGACGTACCCTGGTGGAACGATTTGGCGCTGGGCATTGAAAACCCGCTGTTCCAAAATGGGTTTGTTACGGTGCCCGAGGGCCCCGGCCTTGGCATAACCGAACTGAACGAAGAGCTGATTGCCCAGCACATGCACGAAAAGTACCCGGCCCGTTGGGAGGCAACAGACAGCTGGGACAGCGAATGGGCCAACGACCGGCTGTGGAGCTAAGGAGGCGCTGGAAGTGTTTAATATAAACGGCAGAAAGGCCCTTGTAACCGGCTCTTCCCAGGGCATTGGCAGGGGCATTGCAAAAGCGCTGGCGGCCTATGGGGCCGAGGTGTTCGTGTATGCCTCGCAAAGCATTGATAAAGCCGAGGCGGTGGCCGAAGAAATAAGGTTAAACGGCGGCCTTGCCCACCCTGTGGTGGGCGATTTGGCCGATGAAAACTGTGCCGGGCAGCTGTACGGGCAAACCGGCGCCGTAGACATTCTGGTGCTCAACGCCTCGGTGCAGTTTCGCAGCCCCTGGAACGAAATTACCCCGGCGCAGGCGCAGGCCCAGGTACAGGTTAACCTTTTGTCTTCTTTGTACTGCATTCAAAAGTATGAGCCGGCAATGGCGGCAAAAGGGTTTGGGCGCATTGTTACCATAGGCAGTGTGCCGCAGTACCGCCCGCACAAAGATATGCTGGTGTATGCGGCCACCAAAAATGCCCAGCTCAGCCTGGTGCGCAACCTGGCAAAGCAGCTTGGCCCCAAGGGCATTACAGTAAACAATGTGGCGCCGGGCGTAATTGTTACCCAAAGAAACGAAGAGGCGCTGCACGACGAAAACTATAAACAAGCCGTTTTGGCGGGCATTCCCTGCGCCTTTTTGGGAGATGAGCAAGACTGCGCGGCTGCGGTGGTTATGCTTTGCGGGCCGGGCGCCCGGTATATAACCGGCGTGGATATTCCGGTAGACGGCGGCATGAGTTTGTGAATGGTTTTAAAAGAAAACATTTTTTTACAGGAGCGATAAACGTATGCATTTTAACGTGAAAGAAGAAATTATTGCTTTAACACCCCAGTGGAAGGGCGAGCGCTTTGATGATGGGCGGCCCAAGGTGCCCCGAAAATATTTGGAAGCCCTGCGCGGCATGACACTGGAAGAAGTGTGGAAGCCAATTTTTCTCAAAGGGTACGAGAGCCAGTTTGAAGGGGGCCTTGTTACTTTGCACAACGACGACCGCAAGCTGGTGGGCCGTGCCGTTACCTGCAGCTTTTGCCCCACCCGGCCAGATTTGCATGAAACCATGTTTGCGGTGGGAATGGACGAAGAGCGAAAGGGCAACTACAACCAGTGGGAGGTGGACGGCCTTGTGGAAAACGATGTTGTTGTGGCCGACATGTACGACAAAATTTTTAAAGGTACCTTTTTGGGCGGCAACCTGGCTACGGCGGTGCATACAAAAACAAAAACCGGCGGTGCGGTTATTTGGGGCGGCGTGCGGGATATTGAGCAAATGAAAACCGTGCCCGACATACAGGTTTACCACCGCGGCATTGACCCAACCCCCATTCGGGATTTTGTAATGACCGGCTTTAACGGCATTACCCGCATTGGCGGCGCGGTGTGCCTGCCCGGCGACGTTGTGTTTGGCGCCGGGGGCGGGGTGCTGTTTATTCCGAGCCACCTGGTGGAAGAGGTGGTGGAAGGGGCGGCAAAAACCCACGTAAAGGATATTTTTGGCTTTGAAATGATCACCCAAAACGTGTTCACCACCGCGCAAATTGATAAAAACACCTGGACGCTGGATATGCTGGACAGGCTGTGTGCCTTTATTAAAGAGGACGAACGGGGCAGGGAATACCGCGAGCTGGACTGGTCGGCCGAGTACGACCTGGCCCGAAACGGAGACCCCAACGACACCCAAACGGCGCTGTAAGCCGTGCTGTTTAAAGGGCGTTTGTGTAGAAAGGCGGGCATGGCCATGCACCAGCTGCTGGTGGGTACCTTTGCAAAAAGCAGGGCAGAAAACTACCTGTACGCAACAGGCGTTGATGCCGCGCAAAAC
>JBKEBR010000318.1:0-2508 GCA_047973285.1 Oscillospiraceae bacterium
CGGGGGACGCCACCCTGTTGTACCTTGCGCAAAACGGCTATGGCAAAAACATTTTGCTGGTGGGCACCGAAAGCCTGGAGCGGCAGTTTTTAGAGGCAGGCTATGTGCTGAACGCGGAAAACCCCGCCGCGGTGGTGCTGGGGTTCGACACCACCCTCACCTACCAAAAGCTCACCGCCCTGTGCAATGCCGTGCGCGCGGGGCTGCCCTATGTAGCTACCCACCCAGACTTTAACTGCCCGGTAGAGGGCGGCTATATTCCCGATATTGGCGCGGTTATCGCTTTTGTAGAGGCCAGCACCGGCCGCCGGCCGGATGTGGTGGTGGGCAAGCCCAACGGCACCATTGCCATGGCGGCGGCCAGCCGCTTTGGCGTGCCGCTGGAAAGCCTTTGCATGGTGGGCGACAGGCTGTATACCGACATTGCCCTTGGGGCCTGCGACATTTCTACGGCGCTGGTGCTGTGCGGCGAAACCACCCGGCAAGCCCTTGCCGAAAGCAGCCTTGTTCCCACCTATGTATTCGAAAACCTGGCACAAATGGCCGAGGCGCTGGCGGCGGAATAGCAGCGGGCGGCAAAAGCAGCGAGGAACCCTCTATGATTGTAAGCGTAAGCCGCCGCACCGATATTCCCGCCTTTTATTCCCGCTGGTTTTTCGAGCGCCTGCGGGCGGGCCACTGCCTTGCGGCAAACCCCTTTAACCCAAAGCAGCTGCGCAAAGTGCCGCTTACCCCCGAAGAAGCCGCCTTTGTATTCTGGACCAAAAACCCCGCCCCCATGCTGCCGTATTTGCCCCGGCTGCGGCCCTACGCCTTTTATTTCCAGTGCACCGTTACCCCCTATGGCCGCCTGCTGGAGCCCCACCTGCCGGAAAAGCGGGTGGTGGTGCAGGCGGTGCAAAGGCTGGCTGAGGCCGTTGGGCCCGAAAGGGTGGTGTGGCGGTTCGACCCGCTGCTGTTTGGCGGGGCATACACCCCCGAATGGCACGCCAATGAATTTGCCCGTTTGGCCCCGGTGCTGCAAAGGCATGTGGCAAAGTGCGTCGTCAGCTTTTACGACCCCTACAAAAGCAGCGAAAAGCGCCTGGCGCCTTTGGGGCTGCGCCCCCCAAACCGGCAGGAGCTTTGGCAAACGGCAAAAGCGCTTGCCGCCGCCGCGCAGCAGCTTGGCCTGCGGCTGGAAAGCTGCGCTGAACCGGATGATCTCTCCCGGCTGGGTATTTTCCCGGGCGCCTGTGTTGACACGGCCCTTTTGCAGGGGCCCTTGGGCCCGGTGGAAGCCAAAAAAGACAAAAACCAGCGCAAGGCCTGCGGCTGTGCCGCCAGTGTGGATATAGGCGCGTACAACACCTGCCCGGCGGGCTGCCTTTACTGCTATGCCACCCACGGCAGCGGGCAAAGGGCAAGCCGGTTTTGCCGCGGGTTTGCGGGCGAAGGCCCCCTGTTGGGGCAGGCAAAAAACCAAGACGAAGCCTTAAAATTTTTTAGTACGCCTTAATAAAAGTTTGAATTTATGCGTTTTGGTATGGTATAATGCAGGGAAACAAACAGCGGGGCAAAGCCCCTTTCAACACAAAGGAGAGACAACAATGGAAATTATCAAAACCGATAAAGCGCCCGCCGCCATTGGCCCCTATTCCCAGGCAGCCGTAGCCGGGGGGCTGGTTTTTGTTTCGGGCCAGCTGCCGCTGGACCCTGCCACAGGCGCCCTGGCGGAGGATGCCGCACAGGCGGCCGACCGCTCGCTGCTGAACATTGCCGCCATTTTAGAGGCCAGGGGCCTTACCATGGCCGATGTTGTAAAGGTGAATATTTTCCTGCAAAACATGGAAGACTTTGCCGCGGTAAACGAGGTGTACGCAAAGCATTTTTCCGAACCCTACCCCGCCCGCGCCTGTGTGGCGGTGAAGGCCCTGCCCAAAAACGCAGTGCTGGAAATTGAGGCCGTTGCCGCTGTTCGCTAAAGGGCACAAACAGGCTGCCATAAAAAAGCAGGCCGGCGCCGCGGGGAATTTCCCGCGGCGCCTTTTGCTGCCGCCCTCTTGCAAAATTTTTGTAAAAGCGCATAAATTGGCGGTGCCCAAAGGGGCGGGGGCTTGCAAATTCCGGCATTTGCCGGTATTCTAATAATTCGTGCCCGTGTTGACCAAGACAGAAAAAGCAGGAGAAACCATGGAACAAACAAAGGGTGTTGCCCTTGCAAACAACAAAACCTTTTACCGTACGGTGCTGGGCCTTGTGGTGCCCATGGCGCTGCAAAATTTAATCAATGTGGCGGTGCAAAGCGGCGACGTCATCATGCTTGGTATGGTGGGCGAAAAGGTGCTTTCGGCCGCGTCGCTGGCCGGGCAGGTGCAGTATGTAATGATGCTGCTGTTTTTCGGCCTCTCCTCGGGGGCCATGGTGCTGGCCTCCCAGTATTGGGGCAAAGGGGACGTGCGCACCATCGAAAAAATACTGGGCATTGCCCTGCGCCTTTCTTTTTCGGCGGCGCTGGTATTTTTTGCC
>JBKEBR010000319.1:0-4587 GCA_047973285.1 Oscillospiraceae bacterium
CGTTTATGCAAATGATGGGGATGTGCATGGCCGGCTCTGCCATTGTAGAAAACATTTTTTCTTTACCCGGGCTTGGATATTTAATTATTGAAAGCTTGCTTAACCGCGATTTGCCGGTTATTTTTGCAACCGTTCTGTTTTTGGCATTTGCCCTTGCCTTGTTCAACATCCTTGCCGATATTGTGCAGCGTATTTTGCAAAACAGAAAGGGGGCACAGCCTTGAAAAAGGTAAAGCTGATTGTTCCCTTACTAACCCTTGCCTTTTGCGCACTGGGCTTTGCCATTGCGCCCCACAACCCGCACGAAATGATTGCCGCCAGCAAATTTGCGCCCATTGGCGCCGAATACCCCTTTGGGGCAGACCAGTACGGGCGGTGCGTATTTTCCAGAATTCTTTATGGTGGGCAGGTAACGCTTGGAATTGTTTTGGCCGGAGCAGCCATAGTACTGCTGACAGGTACGGTTATTGGCCTGCTTTTAGGCCGAATCAGCACAGGAAAAGGCATATTCTGGAACAGCCTTCTGGATGCCATTACCGCCATTCCCCCTCTTGCCTACCTGATTATATTTATTGGTATATGGGGAAACAGCATTCCAACCATGCTGGTGGCACTAACCGTTTCGCTTATTTTGCGCATGATTAAGCTGGTAAAAACCCAAACAGAAATAGAGCTTGGAAAAGCGTATGAGCTTTCTGCGGTTTCATCGGGCGCCGCCAAGGCCCGGGATCTTTTTGTGCATATACTGAAAAAAATTATTCGCCCGCTGATACATTTTTTATGCCTTTCCTGCGCAGAAATGATTATGAGCATATCGGCATTTTCATTCATTGGGCTCAACCTTGGCGACAGCGTAATTGATTGGGGAACAATGCTTCAGGAAAGCAGGTCCGTATTTTCTGTCCGCCCCTCTCTGGCTTACCTCCCCATTTTATTCATATTTGCCTGCACACTCTCTTTAAACATTATTGCAAAGCAGCTGGAAGGAGGAGAAGAAAATGCTTGATGTAAAAAACCTGTCTGTTTACACCGCTAAAGGGAAAATGCTGCTGAAAGATATCAGCTTTATTGCCCGGCCGGGAACTTGCACAGCAATAACCGGCCCCAGCGGTTCCGGAAAAACAACCTTGCTGAAAACCATTTTAGGCGTAATGGATGAAACCCTTACAAGAACCCATGGCGAAATACGGCTGGAGGGCAATAGCCTGTTGAAAAAAAGCCCTGCCGAAAGGCGGAAGCTGTGCGGCATTGAGCTTGGGTTTATTCCGCAAAACCCTATGACAGCGTTTAACATGTACACACCCGTAGGGGCCCAAATGTCGGAAACCTTTCGAAAGCGGCTGAAGCTTGGCAAAAATACTGCAAGGCAGCTCAGCACCCAAATGCTGGAAAGCGTTAATTTGCTGGACACTGACAGAATCTACGGCGCCTACCCCAGGCAGCTTTCCGGCGGAATGCTGCAAAGAGTTGCCATGGCAATTTTGCTGGGGCTTAAACCCCGATATATTTTGGCAGACGAGCCCACTTCGGCATTGGATGAAAATAACAAACAAAATTTTTTGCTCGACCAGCTTAAACAACTCAAAAAAAATTCTGCGGTTCTATTTGTATCTCACGATGACGACGCAATTAAAAAGCTTTGTGATGAGGTGCTGATTTTGCAAAACGGAAAAATTGCGGAAGAAAATACCACAGACATGATTTTTTCCAGCCCGAAGATTGATTGGACAAAAGAATTTGCGGCTGCTTCTACCCAGCAAAACAAAGGAGTGTGGATATGGGACAAATTGCGGTAAACAATGTGGGCATGCAGTACCGTGAGCCTTCGGGAAAAGCCTTTACTGCGCTGGACAATCTCTCTTTTACTTGGAGGCAGGGCGAAAATATTGGTATAACCGGCGAAAGCGGCTCTGGCAAAAGCACGTTGGCGCGCCTGCTTATTGGGCTGGAAACACCTACAAAGGGCAGCATTGTATGGAATGGTGAAAACATCAAGGACTGGCGGTATGGTACATGGCGCAAACACCGAACAAAAATCCAGGCCGTTTTTCAGGATTCTTACGGAACCCTGAACAAAAGCCTTTCAGTATATAAAAATATGGAGGAAGCGCTGTTTAATTTAACCTCTTTAAAAAAACCAGAACGCCGGCAAAGAATTGATGAGCTGATAGCACTGACGGGAACAAACCCCGAATTGCTGAAAACCCCGGTCAAAAACCTTTCGGGCGGCGAGCAAAGGCGGGTATCGTTGCTGCGGGCATTATCCATTCGGCCCGACTATCTGATTTTGGACGAAATTACAAGCGGGCTGGATTTGATTTCTCAAACAGCAATTACGGAGGTGTTGAAAAACTTTCATCAAAAATTCAGGTGCAGCTATATGCTGATTACTCACGATATGAAATTTGCCTACAGCTTATCCGAAAAAATTTATGAGCTGTCGGCTGGAAAAATCGCCAAAATCGGCCAATTGCAAAAATAAGGCCGCTAAAAAAGAAAGGAACCACACCATGAGGGCGGTGGCGGTGCTGCTCTCCTCAACAAACGGCAAAAGGGCAAAATCATCATCCAAAAAGTGGATGATGACGACGCGTATATTAACCACATCAACACCTTTGCCGATGATAACACTTTTACGGCCAGCGAAGATATTACCGGCACCATCACGGCCAAACCCGAAATCGTAAATCCCCTGCCGCAGGGTGACGCCACTTTTGAGGGCGCGGAATTTACGGTTAAGGTGCACAAAACCATTTACCTGGCCAATGGGGATGTCGCCACCGGCACCGATGAACACGGGAACACCGTGCAGCTGGTTGCCGGCGTAATTGTTGACCGTGTGACAACCGACGTCTCCGGCCGCGCCGAAAGCCGCAATGACCTGGAACTTGGGCTATATGAGGTACAGGAAACAAAACTGCCGGGTGGCTACCAGTACCTTGGTTATGAGCCGAGCGGACAAAGCTATATCGTAGATAACCATTACACCGATGAAACGAGCTATTACCCGACGCCCACCACCACGGATGTGTTTGTGACAAATGCTGAGGGCTGGTTTGCGCTCGAAGAGCCCCTTGTGTACGGCGACTACGCCATGGTCGAGCTTTCGGCCCCCAATGGATACTGGCTGCCCGACCTGGCCAACACCGATGTGGTAAATGTGCCACTGGACGAGAATGGAAACCCGCAGCCCTGGCTGTGGTCAACCGACCCGGATACAGGCGAGATGGTATGGTATGTGGACGCTTACGGCAACAGCTATGCGCCCATGGCCAATGTTACACCCTTTACAGTTGCCGGCAGCGGAGAAGAATACGACGCTACCAAGCCTATCATCGAAGTAGAGGTTCTGGTGGATGTATTTAACGAAAACCAGAAGGGCTACCTGACCCTCTATAAAGAAGGATATGTGCTCACTGGCAACACAACCACCACCGGCAAGTTTGGAACCGAAACCAAACCCAAATGGGAGCTTGGCGGCCTGCCGAATGCTGAATACCAAATTTACGCAAAGACTGACATTATAACACCTGAAGGTACCCTGCGGCATTCTGCCGGCGACCTGGTACAAAACCTCACGACAGACAGTAAGGGGAAACTGGTTTCGGAGCCCCTGTACCTGGGCGAATATTTCGTGGTGGAGAGCAAAGCCCCTTACGGATATATCCTTGATACCACAAAGTACGATTTAACCCTTACCTACCAGGGAGAAAATGTTCGGATATTCCCGATTGCCATGGAACGGTTTGATGTTCGGCAAAACGTTGTGTTCAAAATCTTAAAACAACGAGAGAACGCCGGCACGGGCACCGGAGCCACCGACCCGAACGCAAGTAGCTGGACAGGTGCTAACGGCATTATCTTTGGTCTGTATGCCCGCAATGACATTATGGCCGTAGATGGCACCACCGTGGCCATCCCGGCAGACGCTCTAATTGAGCAAATTTCTATTGCGAATGGTGAAGGTGTTTCCGGGCTGGAGCTGCCTCTTGGCAAGTATTACGTGAAAGAGCTGGAAACCACCGCCGACCTAAAGCTGGACGAAACTGAATACGACATTGAATTCAAATTCACAGCAGATGATGAGGTGTACAATGACGAGGGAGAATACCTTGGCATGGCCGGCACCGGCAAAGGCGAGGTTGTTATAGAAATAAAGTTGGGCGAAGGTGTATCGCTGAAGAATTACCTGAAGCGCGGTTCTGTGGAAATCAGAAAAGCAGACAAAGACTACCCCACAGAACTTTACCTTGCCGGCGCGGAGTTCACCCTGTACGATTCTGCCGGTACCGCAAGAGCCGTTATTGTAACCGATGATGAGGGCAAAGGCCGGGCAGATAACCTGCCGTATGGCCAATATGTAATGCGCGAAACCAAGGCCCCCGAAGGATACAAACTAACTGCCGAAATCTGGAGCGTGAACATCGATGCTGATGGTGTTGTTCTGACCTATGACATACTGGATGAAATCGACAACCCCCAGGTGAAGGTGTACAAGAAAGATACCAGCGGCCGGAGCCTGGGCGGCGCTACCTTTGAAATCCTGCGCGCCGGCAATGCCGATGCCTATCTTGCCTACAAGGCGGC
>JBKEBR010000320.1:0-2008 GCA_047973285.1 Oscillospiraceae bacterium
AACAGCATACAAAAATGGAAAACGCGACGGCACAAATACAGGAATATATTGCGGGCAATCAAAATGCCCGCATTGAGTGTGATGAGGAGGGCGAGCTGTACAGGCTGTTCCACGAAGTAAATTCATTGGTTTCTATTTTAAATGCCCATGCCGAAAATGAGGGAAAAGCAAAAAGGTTTTTACGGGACACCATTTCGGATATTTCCCATCAGTTAAAAACGCCGCTGGCGGCTCTTAACATTTACAATGGCATTATGCAGGAGGAGGCAGACCTGCAAACTGTAAAAAAGTTTACACTTCTTTCGGAACAAGAGCTGGACAGGCTGGAGGTGTTGGTGCAAAGCCTGTTGAAAATAACAAAGCTGGACGCCGGAACCATGGTGCTTGAAAAAACACAGCAAAACGTGTCGGAAATGATGGGCAGCATTGAGCGGCACTTTTCTTTTCGTGCGCAGCAGGAAAAAAAGCAGCTGTGCCTGCATGGCGGCGGGGAGGTTGCTTTGCTATGCGACCGCAACTGGCTGGTGGAGGCGGTAAGCAATATTGTTAAGAATGCTTTTGAGCATACACGGCAAGGAAACGCCATTCATATTCAGTGGAAACAATTTGCGTCGGTTGTTCAAATTGTTATCAAAGACAACGGCAGTGGCATTCACCCGCAGGACCTGCCCCACATTTTCAAAAGGTTTTACCGCAGCCGTTTTTCCAAAACCACGCAGGGCATAGGGCTTGGGCTGCCGCTGGCAAAAGCCATTGTTGAGGCGCACAGTGGAACAATTGAGGTGGACAGCGAGCCGGGCAGAGGAACGGCTTTTACCATAAGCTTTTTAATTCCTGCAAAATTGTAGGCTGCCTGTCATCTGAACGTAATATTTCCATGCTACTCTACCAACAGTAAGGCAGAAAGTGGTGGATACCCTAACGGGTGGGCGGCGAGCAATTCGAGGTTGCGGGCTTGCTGAAATACGACCCGTTCAGCCCCGACGGCAGCACAAACGGAAAAATAACGGTGATTGCCTCCGGCGAAACCTTTGTGCGGCTAACCGGGGAAACAGACTATTCTCTTGTTATGATACAAACAACCAAAACGGCAACGGATGAAGACGTAGCGGCCATACGGAAAGCGGTGGGGGAAGAATACATCTTCAGCGACAGGCGCGAGCAGCGCACCACCGGCACCTACTTTGCATTTTTGTTTTTTGTATATGGGTTTTTGGCAATTATTACCCTGGTTACGGTGCTGAATATTATGAACAGTATTTCTATGAGCGTGTCGGCAAGAACAAAGCAGTATGGCGCCATGCGCGCGGTTGGAATGGGCAAACGCCAGCTTACAAAAATGATTGCGGCCGAAGCGTTCACCTACGCTTTGTGCGGCTGTGCGGTTGGCTGTGCGGCGGGTTTGCTGCTTAGCCAGGTGTTATACAATACGCTCATTACCGCCCATTTTGGCTACGCTGTTTGGAGCGTCCCGATTATTCCGCTGGTAATTATAATTCTGTTTGTTTGCGCAGCCGCGGTTGCGGCGGTATATCTGCCGTCAAAACGCATGCGGCAGATGGCGATAACAGACACGATTAATGAACTGTAGGGTAAAATTTCGCGCCTTTTGGCTAGGGCCGCGCTCCCGGCCGTTGAGGCAGCCCGGAACCGATGCGGCTTGCTGCTTGCCTCGGGGCTTTGCAATATATTGCTGGGTTTTTCAAAAAACATTTGGGTAGTGGTTGCCCTGTGGGGCGCCAATGGCGTGGCGCAAAGTGCTGTGTGGTGTAATATGGTGCGGCTTGTGTGCAACTGGTTTGTGCCAAGGAAGTACGGCAATGTGTCTATATGGCTTTCCACCTCCATGGTGGCGGGGTCTATGGCGGCCCTTGGGGTGTGCGGCTGGCTGGTTGGGTTTTTGCCCTGGCGGTGGCTGTTTTGGGTACCCGGGGCGGCGCTGGCCCTGTTCGCGTTTTTGTGGCTTGTTTTGGTAAAAAACAAGGCGCTGGACGCCGGGTTTGAAAAT
>JBKEBR010000321.1:0-2827 GCA_047973285.1 Oscillospiraceae bacterium
GCCTTTTGTATGGCCAGCTCCATGGCATACCGCCCCACCAGCTGCCCCATGCCGTCGTGCCCGTCTACCACGGCGGAAACCGCCGTTTCGTGCACCACCTCCGGCTTTGCCGCCGCTTGAATCAGCCCTTTTTCTATTCCCTTGTGGTAGCGCACCATGCGCTGCATGCCGTGGCTTTCAATTCCATACAAATCTGACAGCAGCAGCACATCGGTAATGGTTCGGCAGTCCTCCTGCCCGAACCCCAATGCCCCAAACACATCCATGCACAGGCTGTGCAGTGTTTCGTACGGCCATTTTACATACGCCATTCCCCGTACCTCCCTTTATTCCTTGTATTTTATATTGCGCAGCCGTTTCTGCCGCTCTTTCTCCTATTCGCTAATAACATTTGTAAACTTATGCCACTTTTAATGCCCAGCTAGGGCGGCCTGTTCTGTTTCTCCAATTTATTATCGCTCACTTGAAGCTATTTTCCAATCACTTTGTCCCTAACATTATATGCGTTTTGTAAAGTAAGAGCAGAAGACGCCAACAACAAGATGTTAATACACAATTTTTGCGTAATAATTGCAGAACATATTGTCGCTGTCCAATTGACAGCTTTCTTGAAACATTTTTTTTGCGCCTTCATTATTATTGAGATAAAGTTCAACGAAAGCATTAAGATAGAGATAATGTGCCCTGCGCAATGTGGCAGCACTTTCTATAAAATCAATAAAGAAAGGCGTTGCAGCATAAAACCCATTATCTTTGCGCTCAAAGCCGGTGCTCCATTCTCGTTTCGCCGCTGTCATAATGTTTTGTGCACGGTTTTTCATGCCCAGTGCAATGGCACTTATTGCCTGATAATAGGGCAGCTCTTTAAGGTGCATATTGCTGAAAAAATCGACTTTAGTATTCATTATCTCTTCATACAAGGGCTTTGCCTTTTCACTTACTCCCATCGCACTATAGCATTGGGCAATACCAATTTTGTAAGGATAATACTTGCAGCGGTTCCATATCCCTGCGCCCAAATTTTGCGGCAGGGTAAGGGCAGAAGTAAAGTATTTGAGGGCATCTTCATATTTGCCCGCACTAAATTCTTTTTGCCCCAACAAATAGTATGCATACATATATTGGTCGGCAATTGCATGCTCTCCGCCTTCACAGGGAACAAAAGTATGGCCTGCTAAAAGTTCCAATGCTTTTTGGGGTTGTTCATTTTGATTGTATGCTTTAATGACCTCTATTAAAATGTCATCCCGGCCTATGCTGCCAATATTCTTTTTTGCAAATTCAATTTTTTTTCTGGGCGCAAAAGAAAGTTTGTCCATTAAAATGAAGCATTCATAAATTATTTGCTGGCTGCCGCTCATATCCAAAGCCTTTTCCATAAGCGGCAGAGCCTCATTTTTTTTGTTCAGATGGCTGAAATACAGCGATGCCAGGCAGCGATAGGCCATATAATCTGCAGTGCCAGTTTGAATGTCGCTTTCAAATAATTTGGCGGCATATTCATAGTGGCGTTTACTGTACATCAGGCAGCCAAGCAAAAACATAGCTTTCCCGGAATTATTTTCAATGGCGAAATTCAAAACTTCTATTTCTTTTAAACGGAAGGGAAAGGTTGACCCTATAGGTGCTTTTTCAGCTTTTTCCAATTCGTCTGAAAAATCAAGCCCGCAAATATTTTTATAATATGCAATTGTATAAAAAATGATGCTTACAGCTGCGTCAGGACGGTATTGTATAAGGCTTTGCAATAGTTCTAAAGCCAATTGATATTCGCCCATAGCAGTAATATCAAAAACAATGTCTAAAACAGATTGCGCTGCGTTGCTGTACATCTCGCCAAAAAACTTGTCTCTGGGAAATCCGCTTAAAAAGCGAAGCAGCAAGTTCAAGGGATCGTTTTTTAGCATCTCTTTTGCAATTGCCATTGCCTTTTCTTTTTGATTTGTTTTTTGATATGTAAGTATTAATACAGCAGAGGCCAATGGGTGATAAATATTGTTGGCAAGAGCCAGCTCTGCATGCTTTGCAGCACTTTTATAGTTTTTTTGTATAAGATCCAGGCAGGCAATGTGCACCATAGCTTTCGAAATACTGCCGCCGTTCCAGCTTGCTTTATAAAAATAATTATATGCAAGGCTTAAGTCTCCAAGCGCTGTCAGAATAAGGGCATAAGTATAATACGCATCGCCCGACTGTGTTCGCTTATTAAACATAGTAAGTTGCTGAATTGCTTTTTCGGCGTACTTTTTTGCTGCTTCGAAACTATACATCTCATACGAATATTTTGCCATTGCCAAAAGCGAAGGCGCATGCTTTGGGTTGCGCTTTAGGGCTTCAAGCCAGTAGGCATCTGGCATTGTTGCAGGGTCTCGATATTGAACCACATGCACCCCCGCAAGGTAAAGTTCGTCGGCCGATTGCATTTCCTCCGCAAAAGGCAAATCTTTTTTTACCTCCGGCATATTTAATGTATCGTAAGAATCTTCACTGTAGCTGCCTATCACTTCATCGTCTTCTGCCTTTATTATAACTTTTACAGGTTTTTTAGGGTGCTTCCAAGCAATGCTTACCGGTTGGCAGGCCTGCAAGGTAATGTATTTTTGCAGCAGTGTTTCACCCCCGGCGGATACAACAACTTGGCAGTTGCCAAGGCTGCGTGTGCTTTGAATTGTAATTTCCTTTTCACCCAGTTTTAAAGCACAGTCAATGTTGGCAAAATCTGGTGCACCTATTTTGGATATTGGATACCAGAATTGTGAAAATTCTTTAGTTTCATAGGGCTCAATCCATGCGAAATCCGGTTGGTTGTCTGTGTAGCAACCGGCCA
>JBKEBR010000322.1:0-2483 GCA_047973285.1 Oscillospiraceae bacterium
AATGAACCTGACTGTCAGAAAGTTCGACCTGCACAGCCTTGGATTGGACTTCAAAGCTCTCAGGGGAAAGATACTGGTTTACACCCCACGCGAATGTGAATACGGCCCCCCGAATTTTGGCACGCAAGGTGTGCAAGAAATGTATTATGGTCGCTACAAACCACTAATTTATGGAGGGTCATTCGATGAAATTGATAAGCTAATTGACGAGAAGTTACTTTAGTCAATCCCCCACTAAGTTGGAGGAACCAAAGATTTTTCCTATATGGGCTACAGGGAATATGCTGACGAAGATTTACAGGAGTTTTATTATTTGCAGGGCAACCAGTTGATTGTGTTAATTGATATGAAGCTTGCGAATATGCAGCAAGCCTTGGACGATTCCGGCGCAAAGATAAACCTGGAAGAGTTGTATGGAACTTTGCATTAATTTTTTGTAAAACCCTGCCTTTCGGCCGCAAAGCGGCCAAAAGGCAGGGTGATGTTTTTTGAAAACCGCCCTGCCACCTGAAAAGTTTATTGCGGGATATTGTTTTATAAAAGCACATGCGGTAGAATAAAAACAGAGTGAAAAGCTTGCGGCCAACCGGGAGGAAAACAATGAAAAAACGTGTGGGTATTTTAACAGCCGGGGGCGACTGCCCGGGGCTGAACGCCACCATTCGCGGGGCGGCCAAGGGCATGTACCAGCGCATGGGCAATAAAGTGGAAATTGTGGGCATTCGCAACGGCTTTGCGGGCCTTATCAACGGCGAAAGCATGGAGATGGAGGAACGGGATTTTTCTAATTTGCTCACGCTGGGCGGCACCATTTTGGGCACACAGCGTACCCCGTTTAAAATGATGCGGGTGATAGAGGCCGATGGGGTAGACAAGGTTGCCAGCATGAAAAGCAGCTATAAAAAGCTGAAACTGGATGCGCTGCTTTGCCTTGGCGGCAACGGCACCCATAAAACGGCCAACCTTCTTTCCGAAGAGGGGCTCAATATTATTGGCCTGCCCAAAAACATAGACAACGACATTTTGGGCACCGACGTAACCTTTGGTTTTCATACGGAGGTAGACATTGCCACCGAGGTTATCGACCGCATTCACACCACAGCCTCCAGCCACAGGCGGGTTATGGTTATTGAAATTATGGGCAACAAGGCGGGCTGGCTTACCCTATACAGCGGCATTGCCGGTGGGGCCGACATTATTTTAATTCCCGAAATGCCCTACACCATGGACAATGTTATTGCCGCCATTGAAAAAAGGGCGGCTGCCGGTAAAAGCTTTTCCATTGTGGCGGTGGCCGAGGGCAGCTACGATGCCCAGGAAAGCAAAATGACCCGCAAGGAATGGATGAAAAAACGCAGGGAAAACGGCCTGCAAACCGCCACCGAGCGCATTGCGCAGGACATTGTGCGGCTTTCGGGCTTTGAAACCCGCGTGGCCGTGCCGGGGCACATTCAGCGCGGGGGCGCGCCCTCTGCCTACGACAGGGTTTTGGCCACCGAATTTGGCACCTATGCGGCCCAATTGGTGGAAAACAACCAGTACGGCGTAACCGTAGCCATGAAAAACAACATGGTGGTAAGCAACCCCCTTTCCGAGGTGGCGGGCAAAACCAAGCTGGTAACCGAAGACTGCGACCTTATTGGGGTGGCCCGCCGCATGGGCGTTTCGCTGGGGTAGGCAAAGCATATTGACATCTGCCCAAAAAAACACTAAGATAAAACACAATATTAAAATGCGTTGACGAAGAGGGCGGGAACACCTTTTTTTACAGAGAGCCGGGCCAGCTGAAAACCGGTAAAAAAGCAATCCAGGCTGTCGCTTCGTGGCAGGCAGGGCCAGTGCGCGGCATAACCCAGCCCGTTGCCCCCGTTACAGGGCGCTTAAGTGGCACAGTATTTTTGTGCAATTTGGGTGGTACCACGGTATTTTGCCGTCCCATACAGTTGTATGGGGCGGTTTTTGTTGTATAAGGGCAAAAAGTGCATTCGCAAAAAGAAAGGCGTTAAACGAATGAAAGAGCTTGAAAAAGTGTACAACCCGTCTGCGGTGGAGGAAAAAACCTACCAGTTCTGGATGGAGAACGGATATTTTAAAGGGGAGCGCACCCCGGGCAAAAACCCCTATACCATTGTGATGCCCCCGCCCAATATTACGGGGCAGCTGCACATGGGCCACGCCATGGACGAAACCTGGCAGGACATTTTAATTCGCTTTAAGCGCATGCAGGGCTATGCGGCCCTTTGGGTGCCGGGTACCGACCACGCCTCTATTGCCACCGAAGCCCGCATTGTGGCCGAAATGGCCAAAGAGGGAATTACCAAGCAAGACCTTGGCCGCGACGCCTTTTTGGAGCGCGCCTGGGAATGGAAGGCCCAATACGGCGGGCGCATTGTGCAGCAGCTGAAAAAGCTGGGCGCCAGCTGCGACTGGAGCCGCGAGCGGTTTACCATGGACGAGGGCTGCAGCAAGGCCGTAAACCAGGT
>JBKEBR010000323.1:0-2216 GCA_047973285.1 Oscillospiraceae bacterium
TGGTGATATGCCCACATAAAAACCCCCACAAAAAGAGCGAAAAGCTTGCTCGCAGTGTGGGGGTTTATGCGTTATTTTACAGCAGCGTGCACTGGCAGCGGCCTTTGCTGTAGGCCCCTAAAGCAACCGGAACAATGTCGCCCTGTTTTTTGCCGGGGGCATTCAGCAAAATGGGAATATAGGTTTCGGTATACCCCGTAAACTGCCCGCTTTCAAAGGGCTTTTCCAGCAAAACAAAGGCTTTTGTGCCCTGCTTGCCCGCTATCCATTGTTCCCGTATTTCATCGGCGGCCTGCTGCATTCGCTTGGCCCGCCGCGTTTTTTCTTCCCGGGGCAGCTGGTGGCCAAATTCGGCGGCAGGGGTGCCGGGCCTTGCGGAAAAGGGAAAAACATGTACCTTCAAAAAGTTCATTTTTTGCACAAAAGCAAGGCTTTGTGCAAATTCTTCTTCGGTTTAAGCCGGAAAACCAACAATAACATCGGTGGTAAAGCTTGCGTTTGGCAAAGCGCTGCGCAGGTTTTCGGCCGCCTGCCAATACTGCTCTGCCGTATAGGGGCGCCGCATTCTGGCAAGGGTGGCGTTGCACCCGCTCTGCAGTGAAAGATGAAAAGAGGGGCAAAGCTTTTTTACCCCCCCAAACCGCCGGGCAAGCGTTTCGCTTATCAGGTCCGGGTCCAGGCTGGAGAGGCGAATGCGTTCAATGCCCGGTACAAGGGCGGCGGCCTCCACAATATCGGCAAGGTTTGTGCCGGTGTCGCGCCCGTAGCTTGGCAGGTTGATGCCGGTAAAAACAACCTCTTTGTGCCCGGTGGCGGCAAGGGCCTCTAGTTCCTGCAAAATGTTGTTTTGGCTGCGGCTGCGCACCGGCCCCCTGGCCTTTGGAATAATGCAATAGGCACAGCGGCGGTTGCAGCCATCCTGTATTTTCACAAAGGCCCTTGTTCGGCCCTGTAGTTGTTCGGCGGGCAGCTCTTCAAAAACTTCGTTTTTTTGGTGGGGTACTATATCCACCACTTTTTTGCCGGTGGCCAAAAAGGCCTGCAAATTTTGCAGCAGCTTACCGCGGGCGGCGGTGCCGGTAATAATGTCGGCGGGGGGCAGGCTTTCAATGCTGGGGACGGCCTGCGGGTAGCACCCGGTTAGCACTGTTACGGCGGCGGGGTTTTCCCGTTTGGCGCGCCGCAGCCATTGCCGGCTTTTGGCGTTGCCCCCGGCGGTAACGGTGCAGCTGTTCACAATATATACATCGGCGGCTTCGGTGGCGGGTACTATTTGGTAGCCCGCTTCTGCAAACATTTGCTGCAAAGCGCCGGTTTCGTTTTGGTTTACCTTGCAGCCCAAGGTATAAAATGCGGCTTTCAAGTGTATTGCTCCTTTTGGCGGTAAATAGGCGCCTTTAAACGGCAGGGCCTGCTGCTATTATATATGCTGGCAGGCAAAAGCACAACGCGGCTGCCGAAAAAGGGAGGGAACGCGGCGGCGCGGTGCCCACAGCGGCGCCAAAGGGGCAACCCGCAGGTAAAAAATGCGTAAAATGAAGCATAACGCAAGCAGCGGGGGCAAAACTGTTTTACCGGGCGAAAAATGGGGTTTTGCACAGGCCCTTTGCCTTGACAGTTGCCCCCCTTTCCAGTAAAATGATGGCAAGGAATTAACATTTTCTTTAAGACAGGGTGGCGTAAAAATGAGCGTATGTATGAATACAAAATATCTTTCCCGCTACGTGAGGGAAGAGGAGTTCGCAAACCTTTTTCCGCAGGTGCTGGCAGCACACGATTTGCTGCATAAAAAACAGGGCCCCGGCAGCGACTTTTTGGGCTGGGTAGACCTGCCGGGCAAGTATGACAAACAAGAATTTGAGCGCATAAAGAAAGCGGCGGCCAAAATTCAGGGGAACAGCGATTTGCTGGTGGTAATCGGTATCGGCGGTTCGTACCTTGGTGCGAGGGCGGTTATCGAGGCGGTTAAGTCAGCAAATTACAACGCTACCTGTAAAGGCACGCCGCAAATTTATTTTGCGGGCAATTCCGTAAGCCCTTCCGCCCTGCAGGATATTGTCAATATCTGCGAGGGGAAGGATTTCTCGGTCAACATTATCTCAAAATCCGGCACCACCACCGAGCCCGCCATTGCTTTCAGAATTTTCAAGAACCTTCTTGAGACAAAGTATGGCAAAAAGGGTGCGCAGGAGCGCATTTTTGCCACTACCGACAAA
>JBKEBR010000324.1:0-16693 GCA_047973285.1 Oscillospiraceae bacterium
ATAGAAGAAATCTCCTGCGTTCACCCCTTCGCGGCGATCCTGTTTTGGCCGGTGTGAACATCGGCGCTCAGGGGCACGGCAAGGTGGGTGGCGCCCAACATTTCTTCCTGTAAAATTTTGCTTACCTCCTCTGTTTCATTTTTGGGGGTTTCCACAATTAATTCGTCATGCACCTGCAGCACAAGTTGTGCCTGCAGGTTTTCTTTTTTCAGGCGGTTATACACCCGTATCATGGCAAGTTTAATAATATCGGCGGCGGTGCCCTGTATGGGGGTGTTCATGGCAATGCGTTCCCCCAGGGCTTTTACGTTGTGGTTGCTGCTGGCAAGTTCGGGCAAGGGGCGCCTGCGGCCAAACAGAGTGGTTACATAGCCGTGTTCTTTGCCAAAGGCAATGGTGCTTTCCATATAATCGCGTACACCGGGGAAATTGTCGAGATAGCTTTTAATAAAAGCCTCGGCCTCTTTAACGCTTACGCCAATATCTTTGGAAAGGCTGAAGGCCCCAATGCCGTACACAATGCCGAAGTTTACGGCTTTGGCCGAAGAACGCAGCTGCGGGGTTACCATTTCCAGCGGCAGGCCGTGCACCTTGGCGGCGGTGGCGCGGTGGATGTCCTGCCCTTCAAGAAAAGCGTCTTGCATGGATTTGTCGCCCGAGATATGTGCCAGAATGCGCAGTTCAATTTGGCTGTAATCCGCGTCGGCAAAAAGGCAACCGGCCGGGGCTACAAAAAATTTGCGCAGGCGGCTGCCCAGCTCGGTGCGCACCGGAATATTTTGCAAATTGGGCTCGTTGGAGGAGAGCCGCCCGGTGCGGGCTTCGGTTTGGTTGAAGGTGGAGTGAATTCGCCCGTCGGGGCCAATTACTTTTAGAAGACCCTCTACATAGGTGGAATTCAGCTTCTGGTAGGTGCGGTACAGCAAAATGGTATCCACCACCGGGCTGTATTTTCGCAGGCTTTCAAGGGTTTCGGCGTCGGTGGACCAGCCGCTTTTGGTTTTTCTGCGGTGGGGCAGGCCCATTTTGTCGAACAGCGCTTCCCCCAGTTGCTTGGGGCTGTTGAGGTTGAATTCGTACCCCACGGTTTCATATACGGCGGCAAGCTGCTTTTGCAGCTCGGTTTGCAGTTCGGCGCCGAAGGCCTCGATGCCGGCGGCGTCCACCGCCATGCCGACGAGCTCCATGGAGGCAAGTACCTCGGCCAGGGGCTGCTCAATTTCCACAAGAAGCTTGGTCATTTCGGCGGCCTCGCAGCCGGCGGCCAGCGTTTGGAAAAGAGGCTGCAGCAGGGGGGCGTCGGGGTATTCGGCGCACACAAAGGCAGGGGCTATATTGTCTTCGGCCGCAAGGCGCTGCACGGTATAGTCGGCAGCGGCGGGGTTTAAAAGGTAGGCAGCCAGCTTGGCGTCGAATACAAGGTTTTGCGCTGGGGCGCCTTTTCCGGCAAGGGCCAGCTTATGCAGCTCTTTGGTGTCGAAGGCGTGCTTTTCTGTTTTGCCGCGCAGCAAAGCCAGCAGAGGGGCGCTGCCGAATTCGGCAAAAAAAACCTGGGTTTGGTTTTCGGGCACAACAACCCAGCCGCCCGGCACCGGTGCAAGGTACACAGGGCCGCCGGGCAGTTCCGCCAGAGGCTTTGGCTGTACCTCGGGCAGTGCGGGGGCATCCGGCGCGGCGGCGGGAGCGGCGGCATCGAGGCCGAGGCGGTCGAGAATGGAGTACATTTCCAGCTGGGCCAGCAGCGCCGCTGCGGCTTCGGCGTTGGGAGCGGTTTTTTGGTAGGTGCCGGGCGCCGTTTCAATGGGGGTATCGCAGTCAATTTCGGCCAAGCGGCGGCTCATGTCGGCGCTCTCTTTGCCGTCTATCAGTTTTTGGCGCACCCCGGCTTTAATAGAGGGGTCTTCCAGGTTTTGGTAAACGGCCTCCACCGTGCCGAATTTTTGTATGAGAGCAAAGGCGGTTTTCTCGCCCACGCCGGGAACGCCGGGAATGTTGTCGGAGGCGTCGCCCATAAGCGCTTTTGTTTCAATAAGCTGCGGGGGGGTTACGCCGTACTTTTCCCAGATGGCGGCTTCGTCCATGCGGGTGGTTTCGCCTTTGCCCATTTGGGTGGTGGTGAGCAGCACGGTTACGCCGGGGCGCACCAGTTGCAGGCTGTCGCGGTCGCCGGTGGCCAAAAGGCATTCCTCGCCCCTTTTGGCGGCCGCGGCGGCCAAGGTGCCCAAAATATCGTCGGCCTCGTACCCTTCCCGGCGCACCTGTACATAGCCGAGGTCTGCCAGAAGTTGTTTCAGCAGGGGCATTTGGGCGGCCAGTTCCTCCGGCATGCCCTTGCGCTGGGCCTTGTAGCCGTCGTACATTTCATGGCGGAAGGTGGGGCCCTTCAGGTCGAAGGCGATGGCGATTTCATCTGGTTTTTCGGCCTGTTCCAGCTTTAAAAGAATATTCATAAAGCCGTAAATGGCATTGGTGTACTGCCCGTTTTTGGTGGTGAGCAGCTTTATACCGTAAAAGGCACGGTTTAAAATGCTGTTGCCGTCCAGTACCAGAAGTTTCAAAAAGAGGCCCCCTTTGCATGGTGAACGCGGCGGCGCTGCGCGCCGCGGCATGGGTTGGGTTTGATGGAAAAACACAGCGGAATGCAAAGCAAAACAACCCGCCTGCCCGCAGGCCGGGTTACACAGAAATATTCTAACACAGCCCGGCGAACAAAGCTACTTTTACAGGCAAATATGCTGTAAAGCCATAAGATTTTATGGTATACTATTCCCTGCAAGTTTTTAAAAGCCGAACAGTGGCTGAAAAGCATAAAGGAGTGGGCCGTTTGCAAATTGGAGGCATTTCGCTTGCCGGGGGGGCGGCCTTTGCACCCATGGCGGGGGTGAGTGACCTTGCCATGCGCCGCCTTTGCGCCCGGTATGGGGCGGCATTTACGGTGAGCGAAATGGTGAGCGCCAAAGCCGTTACCATGAAGGATAAAAACACCCGCAAGCTGTATGCGGGCGGGGGCGGCGAAGCCCCCTTTGGCGTACAGCTTTTTGGATATGAGCCCGAGGTAATGGGGCAGGCAGTGCAGATGCTGGAGGGGGAGCCCTTCGACTTTGTGGATATTAACATGGGCTGCCCGGCCCCTAAAATTGTGGGGCACGGCGCGGGAAGCGCCTTGCTGAAAGACCCGCCCCTCGCAGAGGAGATGGCCCGGGCCGCCGTGAAGGCCGGCAGCCGCCCGGTTACCGTAAAGCTGCGCATTGGGTGGGACGGCAATACCCTTACCGGGCTGGACATTGCCAGGCGCTGCGAGGCGGCGGGGGTAAGCCTTTTGACGGTGCATGGGCGCACCCAGGCCCAAATGTATGCGCCGGGCGTTGATTTTGAAGCGGTGGCGCAGATAAAAAGGGCGGTGTCCATTCCCGTTTTATACAACGGCGATGTTACCAGCGGCGCTTCGGCGCTGGAGGCGCTGCAAAAAACCGGGTGCGACGGCGTAATGGTGGGCCGGGGCGCCATGGGGGCGCCCTGGGTATTTGCCGAAATAAAAGCGGCGCTGCAGGGGCGGCCCCTGCCCGCCCCCTTGACCCTGCGCCAGCGGTTTGCGCTGCTGGACGAGCAGATACGCGGCATGTGCGAAGACAAGGGGGAGGCCGTGGCTTTGCGCCAGGGGCGCGGGGTGGCCATTGCCTACATGCGGGGGCTGAAGGGCGCGGCGGCCCTGCGGCGGCAGGCGGGGGCCCTTACCCATTACACCGACCTTGCCCGCCTGATAGAGAGCGCCTACGAATACAACAGCTAGCTTTTGTACAAAGTGCTGTGGGCATTAAGGACGGCGGGAAAGGCCAGGCCGGGAGAAGGTTAAAAAGCCCCGCCGGTGAGCTCGTCTAAATTTTGGGCATAGCAGGGCAAAAAGTGCCGCATAAAATAGTTGGCGGCGGGGCAGTTGGTTTGCTGCAACAGGGCAATTTGCTGCTTTTTGGCGGAGGAAAATTCGGTGTTGCCGCCCGCTTCTTCTTCCATGCATTTGATAAGGGCGCTCAGCCGGTCGGCCGCTTTTAAAAGAATGCGCTCTTTTTCGGTAAGGGTTTGGCCGGTGAGGCAGGGCAGAAGGGTGGCCTGCAGTTCTTTGGGCAAAAGGCCGGCAAGGGTTTCGGCGCTTTGCTGCTCCAGCGCTTTGTAGGCGGTTTTCAGGGTTTCGTTTTTGTATTTTACCGGGGTGGGCAAATCGCCGGTCAGTATTTCGCTGGCGTCGTGGTACAGGGCGGCCACCGCAAGGGTGGCGGGGTCAATATCTGCCTCGCCCAAAATGTCGCGCGAGATGAGGCCCAGCATGTGGGCGATGATGGAGGTTTCGGCCACGTGCTCGCTCAAGGTTTCAGGGCGGGCGCTGCGCATAAGCCCCCAGCGGGTAATGTATTTCATGCGCGAAAGCAGTGCGCAAAAGGGATAAATTTGTTGCTGTTCCATGTTGTTTCCTCCGCCTTTACAAGGTTTGCCGTATTGGGAAAATGGTACCCTATATTATAGCACAAACGCGGCGGGCAAGGCGTGGCCCGCGGGTGGGCCGCCCCGCTGCCTGCAAGGGCAGATGGCGCGGGGCTGACGGGCCCTTTGCCTGCGGCGTTCAAGAGTTTTTGGGCGCAGCCCGGCAGGGGCACGCGGCACAATCACGAAATAACCGCAGGGTACGCCTGAGAGGGCAGCCCCGGCAGGGGCGCGCGGCACAATCACGAAATAACCGCCGGGTGCACCTGAGAGGGCAGCCCCGCAAGGGCAGATGGCGCGGGGCTGACGGCCCTTTGCCTGCGGGCGTTCAAGAGTTTTTGGGCGCAGCCCCGGCAGGGGCGGGCGGCACAATCATGAAATAACCGCCGGGTATGCCTGAGAGGGCGGCCCCGCAAGGGCGCGCAGCGCGCGGGCGCCTGCCGGGGTTTGCAGGGGTGGCGCTTCGGCGCTTGCGGCAGGCGGCGGGCGTGAAAGAATTGTGGCGAGGCATTTTGAGGTCGTTTTTTGCCTTTGAATTTGGTATGATCATAGGGCCGGGGCAGTTTTGCCTTTACAGGGCGGCCCCGCCCGCTGCCCGGGCGGGGAATTTTTGCCGGGGAAGGCGCCCGGCGCCGCATGAAAAGGTAGAAGAGGGCCCCGGCGGGGCCTTGGAATACGATTCACTGGAGGATACCGATGACAAAAGCGGTTTTGCCCGTGCTTGCACAGAAAAGCAAAAAGCAGGAGGGGATGAACGGCGTTCTGCTGAGCTTTTTGCTGGGCGCAGCCGGGGCCTTTTTTATTCTGCTGCCCTTTTGGCTGGTGGACAAGGGCCTGTTTTTGTATGCGGGCGATTACAATTCCCAGCAAATACCCTTTTATATGTATGTGCAGCAGTTTATTAAGGACGGCGGCGGCACCTGGAGCTGGGCCACCGACCTTGGTTCCTCGGTTATAAACTCTTATTCCTTTTACAACATCGGCTCGCCTTTTTTGTGGGTTACCATGCTGCTGCCCAGCCGCTGGCTGCCCTATTTAATGGTGCCGCTGTTCTGCCTCAAATTCGGGTGCATTGCGGCGGCGGCCAACCTGTACCTTTCGCGGTATGCCAAAACCCGCAACATGGCGGTAATTTGCAGCGTAATATACGCCTTTTGCGGCTTTAACATTTACAACATCTTTTTCAACCACATGCTGGACCCGGTTGCCATTTTCCCCCTGATACTGTGGGCGCTGGACGGCTTTATTCTGGAAAAGCGCCGGGGCTGGTTTGCCATTTTTGTGGGCCTTGCCCTGCTGAACAGCTTTTTCTTTTTTGTGGGCAATGTGGTATTTTTGCTGTTGTATTTTTTTGTGAAGGTGTGGAACGACGAATACCGCATTACCCCTTCGGAATTTGGGCTGCTGGCGTTGGAAACCGCCATTGGGGTGGGCATTGGCATGATGCTGGCCCTGCCCTCTTTTTACAACCTTGTGGGCAACCCGCGCACCAACAACTTTGCCAGCGGGTTTGACATGGTGCTGTACGGCAATGTGCAGCAGTACTTTGCCATTTTCACCTCTATTCTTTTCCCGCCGGACCCGCCCTACCTGCCCAACCTGTTTACCGAGGGCGCCATACGGTGGACCAGCATGAGCGCCTTTTTGCCCATTGTTTCGGTGGCGGGGGTGGTTGCCTACTGCCGGGGGCGGCGGCGCTCTTGGGTGAAAACCCTGCTGGGCATTTGCTTTGTGTGCGCCCTGGTGCCCTTTTTAAATTCGGCGTTTTACGCCTTTAACGCAAGCTACTATGCCCGCTGGTACTACATGCCCATTTTGCTGATGTGCCTTGCTACCCTGTACAGCCTGGAGGACGGTAAGGCCGACCTTTTGCATGGGGCCAGGGTGGCGCTTGCGCTTACCGCGGTGTATGTGGTGTTTGGCCTGCTGCCCAAGGAAGAGGACGGCAGCTGGGTATTGGGGGTGGCCAAATACGCCAGCAAGTTTTGGCTTACCCTGCTTATGGGGCTGCTGGGAATTGGAATTTTTTACGCCCTGGTGCGGGTTTACCGCAAAAAGGTGCGGTTTGGGCCGCTGCTGCTTTCGGCGGTTATGGGCTTTTCGGTATTTTATTCGGTGGTGCACCTGGCGCTGGGCAAATTCCCCCAGTGGACAACCGACGCGAACTACACCCGGCAGATGTACCAGGCCAGCGCCGAAATAGAGCTGCCGGAGGACGGGTTTTACCGCATTGACACCTTTGGCTCTTACGACAACCTTGGCCTGTGGCTGAACAAGAGCTGCCTGCAAACCTTTAACTCGGTGGTAACCCCTTCGATTATGGAGTTTTACCCCATGGTGGGGGTGAAGCGGGATGTGAGCAGCAAGCCCGAGGCCACAAACTATGCCCTGCGGGGGCTGCTGAACGTAAAATACACCCTGGTGCCGCTGAACAAAATTGAGGTGCCCATTGAGGAGATTCCCGCCACCCGCGAGGAGCTGGGTGTTTCGGAGGACCAATACTCCATTGCGTACAGCGCCATTCCCATTGCCTACCGGGCCGAGAACCTGAAGCTGGAGTGGGCGGTGGATGTGGGCAGCGGCAACGCGGGCGCCCTTGGCTGGCAGTTTTACAAAATTGAGGGCGGCTACGCCATTTTTGAAAATGAAAATTACCTGCCGCTGGGCTTTACCTACGACCAGTATATTGCCATGGACAACCTGCTGCTGGCCACCGAGAGCGACCGGGCCCCGCTTTTGGTGCGGGCCATTGGCCTTACGCAGGAGCAGGAGGAAAAATACGGCTATTTGTTTGAGGGCGAGGTAGGGAACTTTGGCCAGGCAGATTTTGGCCAGGCAGAGCCCGAAACGGGCCTTACCCAAAGCAGCTTTCAGTATGAAACGGTGGGCTACAGCGGCTATGTGGCCGACGCAAGCAGCCGCAGGGAGGAGGCCTCGTACGAGACTTCGGCCGATTCCTCGGGCTTTACCGCCCGTATTTACCTGCAAAAGGAAAACCTTGTTTTCTTCGGTGTTCCCTACGATTCCGGCTTTACGGCCACGGTAAACGGCCAAGAGGCCGAGGTGCTGGAGGTTTCGGGCGGGATGATGGCGGTGTATGCCCCCGCCGGGGACAATGAAATTGTGTTCCGGTACAAAACCCCGGGCTTTGGCTTGGGGCTGGCGCTTTCGTTGCTGTCCCTTGCGGCGCTGTGCGTTTACCTTGTTTTGTATGCGCGTTTCAAGAAAAACCATGCCGCAAGGCAAAGCACTGTGAAGCCTGCCCCCGCGGCGGGGGCCCTGCCGGGCGCGGGGCAAGCGCCGGAGGCCGCCTTGCCGGCGGAGGAAAGCCCGCCCGCCGCCGCTGTGCAGGCGGAGGAAAAACCGCAAGGCGAGGGCGAAGCCCTGCCGCAGGAGAAGCGAGAGGAAGAGACCTAGCTTTGCCCGGAACGGCCATGGGCGGGGGCAGAGGGAAGGCGAAGCGGCAAAGCCGCCGCCTGGCGGGAAGGCTTGCTTTGCCGCCGCGGCCTATTGGAAGGCTTGCCCGCCCTGCGCCCCGCAAAGATTGCCGCTTTATTTATTTGGTTAAAAGGAGATTTCCCTATTGATGGATTTTGTGAAAGCACTGGCCGCTGAATTTACGCTGGCGCCCGAACGGGTGGCCGCCGCCGTGGCCCTGATAGACGAGGGCAACACCATTCCCTTTATTGCCCGCTACCGCAAGGAGGCCACCGGCTCTATGGACGACCAGGTGCTGCGCGAGCTGGATGAACGGCTTGCCTACCTGCGCAATTTGGACACCCGCAAAAAAGAGGTGGCCGCCGCCATAGAGGAACAGGGCAAAATGACCGATGAAATTGCCGACGCCCTGGAGGCGGCCGGTACGCTGGCCGTGGTGGAGGATATTTACAGGCCCTACAAGCAAAAGCGCAAAACCAGGGGCAGCGTGGCCCGGGCCCGCGGCCTTGAGCCGCTGGCCCTGCGGCTGCTGGAACAAAACCCCGCCGACGACCCCCTTGCCCTTGCAGCCGACTATGTGGGGGAAGAAAAGGAAGTGCCGAACGCCGAGGCCGCCCTTGCGGGCGCGCGGGACGTGCTGGCCGAAAATTTTTCCGACGACGCAGGGCTGCGGGCCGTGCTGCGCGCCTTTTATGCCGAAACCGCCCTGCTGGAGAGCAAGGCGGCCAAGGAGGAGGACAGCGTGTACAGCGGCTATTACGAGTTTTCGGAGCCGGTGAAAAAAATGGCGGGGCACCGCATTTTGGCCGTTAACCGGGGCGAAGCGGAGGGGTTTTTGAAGGTGGGTGTGGCGGTAAACGCCGACAAAGCCCTGGAAATGCTGCAAAAGGGCCTTGTAAAAAACAACAGCGCCGCAGCCCGGCAGGTGCAGGAGGCCCTTGTCGACGGGTACAGCCGGCTTATTCACCCCTCGCTGGAGCGGGAGGTGCGCTCGGACTTGACCGACCGGGCCGACGAGGGCGCCATTAAGGTGTTTGGCCAAAACCTGCGCCAGCTTTTGCTGCAGCCCCCCATTCGGGGCAAGGTTGCCATGGGGCTGGACCCCGGCTACCGCATGGGCTGCAAGGTGGCGGTGGTGGACGCCACCGGCCGCGTGCTGGACACGGCGGTGATTTTCCCGGTGGAGCAGTTTGGCAGGCAGGCCGAGGCCGCCAAAACCACCAAGGCCCTTATTAAAAAGCACGGGGTGAATATTGTTGCCATTGGCAACGGCACCGCGGGCCGCGAAACCGAGATGTTTGCGGTGCAGGTGCTGCACGAGCTTGCCGCCGAGGGCTTGCGGCTGGAATATATGGTGGTAAACGAGGCGGGCGCCAGTGTGTATTCCGCCAGCAAGCTTGCCGCCGCCGAGTTTCCCCAGTTTGACGTAAACCTGCGCAGCGCGGTTTCCATTGCGCGGCGCCTGCAGGACCCGCTGGCAGAGCTTGTGAAAATTGACCCCAAGGCGGTGGGGGTGGGGCAATACCAGCACGACATGCCCCCCGCCCGACTTGCCGCCGAGCTGGACGGTGTGGTGGAATACTGCGTAAACACCGTGGGGGTGGAGCTGAACACCGCTTCGGCCCCGCTGCTGGAACGGGTGGCGGGCCTGAGCGCCGCCACCGCCAAAAACATTGTGGCAAAGCGGGAGCAGGACGGCCCCTTTAAAGCCCGCAAAGAGCTTTTGAAGGTGGCAAAGCTGGGCCCCAAGGCCTATGAGCAATGCGCCGGGTTTTTGCGGCTTTCGGACGCGAAGAACCGGCTGGACGCCACGGCGGTGCACCCCGAAAGCTACGAGGCCGCCCAAAAGCTGCTGGAAATATGCGGGTTTGCCGCGGGGGATATTGGCACCGAGGCCATTGCGGCGCTGCCCCAAAAGGCAAAGGAGCTTGGCCTTGCCGCCCTTGCCGGGCAGCTGGGCATTGGCCGCCCCACTTTGCAGGATATTATTGACGAGCTTTTGCGCCCGGGGCGGGACATTCGCGACAGCCTGCCGCCCCCCATTCTGCGCAGCGACGTGCTGGAAATGAAGGATTTGAAGCCCGGCATGGAGCTGGTGGGTACGGTGCGCAATGTAATTGATTTTGGCGCCTTTGTGGACATTGGGGTGCACCAGGACGGCCTTGTGCACATCAGCCAAATTTGCAGCCGCTACATCAAGCACCCTTCGGAGGTGCTGAATGTGGGCGACAATGTTACCGTGTGGGTTTTGGCGGTGGACGAGGGCAAGAAACGCATTTCCCTTACCATGAAGCAGCCCAAAGAACAGCAATAAACCCTGCCGTTTGCCCGCGCCTGTAACCAGGCGCGGGCGTTTTTTTTTGCACAGCCAATGCTGTTCTTTTTGCCGTGTGCGGCGTGGCCGGTATTCAAAAGGCGCCGCTTTCGGAATTTTTTGGCATTCCCCCAAAGAGCCTTTCGCAAAAAACATCAAAACAACACTTGTTTTTTGGTGAGGAGTGGTATATAATTTTAAAAATTTTTTCGCAGGTCAATATAAAATTTGAAATAAAATTCAGCGTTCAATAAAAAAATTGCGATGTATACACCGGCTTTTATTATTAGTATGTAATGCATGAAAAACTTTTTGGCCCTTTGAGGCAAAGCGGCTGATTGGAAAGCAAAAAGAGTACCGCCCTGTGCGGGCGGCCCAATATTCTTCTTTGCAATGCATAGGCAAACGCCCATGCCTTATTTTTAATACAAAAATGCCCGGCGCATATTGTGCGAAGGACAGGTTATTATGAACATAGAACAAACAGCCAGCACAGCGGCAGAGAAAATGGGCGGGGTTTGCATGGTAATACCCTGCCTGCAGCCCAACGAAAAATTTTTAAAGCTGCTGCAAAATTTGCGGCAAAGCCAACGCGCGCCCCTTGCCATAGTGGTGGTGGACGACGGCAGCGGCGAAGCGTATGCCCCTGTTTTTGAAAGGGCGAAAGCCGAATATGGCTGCACCGTGCTTACCCATGCCGTAAACCTTGGCAAGGGCAGGGCTTTAAAAACCGCATTCAATTATATATTGGCCGCTTTGCCCGGCTGCTCTGGCGCGGTAACGGCGGACGCCGACGGCCAGCACGCCCCAGAGGACGTGTTTGCCTGCATACAGGCGCTGGAGCAGGCCCCAAAAGCCTTGTGCTGGGAAGCCGGGATTTTGACGGCGGCGGAATTCCCTTTCACAACCGGGCCGGCAACAAAATTACCCGCATGGTGCTGAAATTTGCGACGGGCATTTCGGTGCGCGACACGCAGACGGGCCTGCGGGGCATACCGGCCCATTTTATGAAGGCGCTGATGAACGTGCCCGGCGAGCGGTTTGAATTTGAAATGAACATGCTGCTGGAAACCAAAGAGGCAGGGGTGGATATTTTACAAATTCCCATGCGGGCCATTTACCTTGAGCAAAACCGCACCAGCCATTTTCGCCCGCTGAAGGATTCCATAAAAATTTACAGAACCTTTTTTAAGTATATTTTGTTTTCCCTTTCTTCTTTTGCTATTGATATTTCCCTGTTTTCTTTGTTTGCGGCGCTGCTGAAACCGGCAAGCCCGGTGTACTACATTGCGGGCGCCACGGTTTTGGCAAGAATTTTGTCTTCTTTGTTCAATTTTTTGTGCAACCAGCGGTTTGTGTTTGGGCAAA
Organism: Oscillospiraceae bacterium; assembly: GCA_047973285.1. GTDB lineage: Bacteria > Bacillota > Clostridia > Oscillospirales > Ruminococcaceae > JAAYCI01. The sequence continues at coordinate 11,597 of JBKEBR010000324.1, forward strand.
ACAAGGGGCGGTATGCCATTGTAAAATATTACCTGCTGGCCGCCGTGCAGGCAGCCCTTTCCTCTTTGCTGGTTACGCTGGCCTCTACCGCGGCGGGCGGCGGCGAGGTACCCATTAAAGTAATTGTGGATGTTTTGTTGTTTTTCACCAGCTTTTATGTGCAGCGCAGCTGGGTATTCGCGGCGGAAAAAGCGGTGAAAAAACCCTGAAAGCGTGTGGGCCCCCCACGGTGCACTCCACTTTACAAGGTAAAAGGATTCCCTTATGAAAAAAAATAAAAAACTAACCAATGCCGTTTTTATTGCAACGGTTATTGTGATGAGCGTTTACCTGCTGTGGCGGCTCTTTTTTACCCTCCCTTTTGGGGACGGGTGGTTTGCGCTGGTGGCGGGCGGGCTGCTGCTTTGGTGCGAAATAGAGGCCGCCCTTGGCACCTTTGAGCTTTTTTGGCGAAAAAACAGGGAATTTACCCTGGAAATGCCCGACATTCCCGAGGACTGGTACCCCGAGGTGGATGTGTTTATTGCCACCCACAACGAGCCGGTGGAGCTTTTGTACAATACGGCGAACGCCTGCACCTTTATGGAGTACCCGGACCCGGCCAAGGTGAACATTTACCTGTGCGACGACGGCAACCGCCCCGAGGTGGCGGCGCTTGCGGGCCAGCTGGGCATTGGTTATTTGGGCATGGCGGGCAACAAGCACGCGAAGTCGGGCAATTTGAACAACGCCCTTTCCAAAACAAGCGCGCCGCTTGTGGTTACCTTTGACGCCGACATGATTCCCCGCCGCAGCTTTTTAATGAAATCGATCCCTTATTTTTTTCTGCCCTGGGTGAAGAAAACCCCCGAGGGGGAGTGGGTGCGGCGGGCCAAAAATGAAATGAAAAAGGGCTACCGGATAGGCTTTGTGCAAACCCCCCAAAGCTTTTACAACCCCGATTTGTTCCAGTATAACCTTTTTGCGGAGCGCAACATTCCCAACGAACAGGATTTTTTCACCAAAGAAGTGAACGTAATGCGCAACAGCTCCAACGCGGCGGCGTACACCGGCTCGAACACGGTAATTGCCCGCAAGGCGCTGCAGGACATTGGGGGCTTTCCCACCGACACCATTACCGAAGACTTTGAGACCGGCATTATGATACAAAGCCACGGCTATACCACCTTTGCCACCACCGAGGTGCTGGCAAGCGGGCTTTCGCCCACCACCATCAGCAGCATGATTTCCCAGCGGGTGCGCTGGGCCCGGGGGGTAATTCAAAGCATTCGCAACTGCCGTGTGCCCTTCAACAAGGGGCTTACGCCTTCGGCCCGGATAAGCTATATGGTAAACTATTCTTACTGGTGGTCTTTTGCCCGGCGGTTTGTGTTTACCATGGCGCCCATTTTGTTTGCGCTGTTTGGCGTTCGGGTGGCGGTTTGCGGCTTTTGGGACCTGCTTGCCTTTTGGGGGCCTTCGCACCTGATGTACGGCATTTCCATGCGGATGCTTTCCAGTGAAACCCGCAACCAGCGCTGGAGCCAGATTATTGACACCATTCTGGCCCCGTACATGATTTTGCCGGTTATTCTGGAGAGCATTGGCATAAAGCAAAAAAAGTTCAAGGTAACCAAAAAAACCCACGACGAGCAAAAGGCCAGCCACACCTTTCGGTACGCGCTGCCCCACATTGTGATATTGGGGCTTTCGGCGGCTTCGCTGATACGGTTTATAAGCGGCAAGTACGGCATGGCCATTGTGTATGGCAGCATTATTATTTTTTGGCTTACCTACAATGTTATTAACCTTTTGTATGCCATTTTTTTTATGTGGGGGCGAAAAATATACCGGAAGACCCAGCGGTTTGACGCGGAGGAGAATTTGCGCGTACACTATAACGGAAGGGTGCTGGAAACAAAAACGCTGAATATATCGGAGGGGGGGCTTGCCTTTACGCTGCCCCGGGCCGAGTATATTCCCGACGATGAGCCGGTTTCGTTTATGATTGCCAACCAGTGGTATGCGGCGAGGTTTGAGGGCGCCATTGCCTATGTTAAGCAGGCGGAAAACAAAAAATGGGTGTATGGCGTGCGCATTACCGCCATGGGCGAGGAAGATAGGCGGCAGTACATGCAAATTATTTACGACCGCATGCACTCGCTGCCCACAAAAATTGACGAGTGGTCTACCGCGTTTGATGATTTGTCTAAAAATATGGATGTGCGCATGTCGCAGCAGCAAATGGACAAGCGAAAGCTGCCCCGCATACCGCTGAACAAGCAGCTGGTTTTTGACGGCGGCGCAGCCGGCCTGATGGTGGACTTTAACTACCGGTATGCCTTTGTGAAGAATGCAGGGCGCAGCCCGCAAATGAGGGCCCGGCGCTATACCTATACGGCGCCCGGCGGCGTGCGGCTGGTGCTGGAGCGGGAGGTGCAGCACACGCAGGCCCCGAAGGAGAGGAAGAAAAAGGGGCGCGAAGGAAGGCTGTTTAGGGTGGCAAACTGGCAGGAGCTGGTGTTTGACCCCAAATTCGCCGCGCTTTTGGACGAATGGACGGCGGAATATGAAGAGGAGCAAAGCCTGCTGGAGAAGAGAGAGTTCTCTCAGGCGGCGCAACAGTAGAACTGAGGGGTACAAACAATGTTGGAAATGGCAATTTTTGCGTTGCGCGCCGTGGGGCTTGGGTGCTCGGTTTTGGGGTACGTGCTTTGGGTGCGCAGCCGGATGGGGCTGCACGAGAAGTTCAGCTGGGTTTTTGTGCTTTGCTCCAGTGCCTGCCTTGTGTATTTTGGCGGGCTTTTAAAAATACTGGATTATGCGGTGTATGCCCTGTTTATTGGGGGGCTGGCGCTGTTTGTTTACTACGCGCTGAAGAAAAAGCTGAACCTGGTGTTTGGCCTGCGTTCGCTTACCATACTGAACAGCGCGTTTGCCATTGGGTTTTCGGTAATTGCCTACATGCTGGGCACCACAAAGTTTATCCATTACGACAATTTTTCCCACTGGGGCCTTGTGGTAAAGTATATGCTGCTGCAGGGCGGCTTTCCAACCGCGGCTTCCGCTATTATCGATTTTAAGACCTACCCCCTTGGCAGCTCGTCTTTTTTGTATTATGTGTGCAGGGTGGTGGGCGGCACCGAGGGCACCATGCTGGTTGCCCAGGCAATGCTGCTGTTTGCGGGGTTTTATGCAATGTTCGGCATTATTAAGGACGCAAAACGCATGCTGCTTACCAGTTTTTTGGGCCTGTGCTTTGCCACCATGACCTTTTTTAATATTTCCATTCGCATCAACAACCTGCTGGTAGACTTTTTGCTGCCGGTTTTGGCCCTTGCCGCCGTTGCCATTGTGTTCACCTACCGGTTTCAATTTATCAAGGCCTGTGTAACCGTGCTGCCGGTTTTGGCCCTGCTTGTTATTGTGAAAAACAGCGGGCTGTTTTTTGCCGCCATGTGCTATGCCTACCTTTTGTATGTTGCCGCCCGCAAAAAAAAGTACCATGGGAAAAGCCGCGCGCTGATGCTTTTATTGGCGGCCGTTACCATTGCAGGAACCCTGACGACCTTTGCGGCATGGAGCCTGCATACGGCGCGGGAGTTTGAGGGACAAACAAGCAAGCACACCATGAGCACCGAAAATTTTGAGGATGTTTATTCCGGCAAAACGGCCGAGGAGCGGCAAACCATTGTTGCCAATTTTGAGGCCGCCGTGTTTACCATGGACAGCCTTGCCACCAGGGGAATTGTGATTTTTAACGCCCTGGCGGTGGCGGCGGCGCTTACCGCCCGGCTGGGCTTTAAAAAAAGATGGAAGCTGCCGGTGGTGCTGGTGGTGATGGATTTGGCGGTTGCCGTGTATTATGTTGGCATACTGGCTATGTTTTTGCTTACCATGCCAACGGCCGAAGCGCTGGTGCTGGCCGGGTTTGAACGGTATGCCTCCAGCGCGGTGGTATTTTTTATAGGGGTGCTGGCCATTTGCACCTGCCACGACATAGAGGGCTCTTTTTATGTGCAGCAGGGGCAAAAGCGCAACTACATGGCCTTTAAAAGCCTGCTTAGCAAAAATATTTACCAGTTTTTCACCACCGGCTTTACCGCCCTGGCGGTTATTCTGCTGCTTTCGGAGGTAAACGGGATGGACAGCATGAAGGCGGGGTATTCCATGTCGCTGCCGGGGCGCATAGAGATGATGGTGAAAAACAACTGGCAGGCCGGCAACGAGGCCCGCTACCTGTTTTATGCCACCGACGACGACCGGCAAATTTCAGACTATTATGTGCAGTACGTGGCAAAGTATATGCTTTTTTCGCCCAATGTGGACGCCACAAACACGGTTGGCGATGATTTGGCCGAGAGAATGAAGCAGTACGATTACCTGGTGGTGCTGGAAAGCGATGTCGCCATTGAGGAATTTATGGAGCTGCATACCACGGCAGGCGGGCACGCCGGTGTTTTTAAGGTATCTGAAATTTTGCCGGCAAATTAGCCGCGCGTTCGGCGCAGGTTGTACAACAAAGGCAGCCCTTTGCTTTTTATGGGGCTGCCTTTGTTATGCGGCGGCGCAGAGCAGTATGCGGAAATATGGAAATTTTGCGCCGGGCCGGCCCCTGGGGAAAGCACCCTGAAAGCGGTGTGCGGCAGGGCGTTTGCGAAAGCGATATGCCAAGCCCAAAAGGGGAAAACGGGGCTGTTTTGCGGTGGCCGCCGGTTTTATGCGGAAGTTTGGGAATTTTTGAAGAAAGTTTGAAAAAATATTTGAACAGGACGCTGGAGCCCGGTGAAAAAATATTAAAAAATTGTGTGGATTGCAGCGTTTGTGGTGCTGTTTGCGGTGATGCAAGAATACCGCTAGAGGGAAAGCCGGTGCTTGCCCGCCGGGGCTGTTTTTGGTGTGTTTGCGGGGCATTTTACAGGGGGAATTTTATACAGGGAGCCGGTGCCCCGGGAGAAAGGGTTTGGGGGCGTTGTTTGCGCCGGGGCGTTTGTGGTACTATAAGGCTACGGCCAAAAGGGAAAAAAGGGTTTATTTACTGGGGGGCAGCCATGAAAAAGCGAAAAGGGCGGCTGCAAAAGTGGCTGCAAAAGGTGCCCCTGCGCAGAAAAATAGGGG
>JBKEBR010000325.1:0-6164 GCA_047973285.1 Oscillospiraceae bacterium
AAACAAACCTTACCTTTTGGTTCTTAAAAACGCCCCGGAGCCTTGTTTTTTTGGCTTTCAACAGCGCCCGGTTTCTTTTGCGTTGCATATTTTAAAACAGGGTGCCAAAACCCGCTACTAAAAGTGCCGAAACCTGCTAAAGAAAGCACCCCCGCCCACCCAAATACAGGCCCTAGCAAAAACAGCGCCGCAGCGGTAAAGAGGCAAAAGCAAAGCGAAAGGGCAAAGCGGGTAGAGCGAAAAAACAAAGACAGCCTCTTGATGCTTAAAAGCACCCCGGAGCCTTGGTTTTTTGGGCTTTCAACAGCGCCCGGTTTCTTTTGCATTGCACATTTTAAAACAGGGTGCCGAAACCCGCCCGGCAGCCCCCGCACAAACAAAAGCACAAGCCGCCGCTAAATAGCCACTGGCGCCGGGCCTGCACCGGGCCGCCCGTTTTCAAAAACACACAACCGTGCTGGTAAAAAACAAGCCCGGGCCCCAAAGGCGGCCCGGGCTTGTTTTTTACCAGCACAGGCAAGGCGCTGCGGCGCCCTGCCTGTGCGGCAGGCTTTTACAAATGGCACAAGAGTACCAACGGCAAGTGCTGCCAACGGCAAAAAAGGTTGCAGCGGTAAAAGAGCTGCCAACGGCAAAAGCGTGCCAGCGGCACAAGCGCCGCCAACTACAAAAGGGGTACCGGCGGCAAACAGGCCGCCAAGACCGGGGCTAAAACTTGCGCCCGCCGCCCCCGCCCCCAAAGCCGGAGGAGCCGCCCGAGCGCCCGCCGCTGAAGGAGCCGCCGCCCCCGCCGCCGCCCGAAAACCCGCCCCCGCCGGTGTTGGTGGGGCGCGGAATGTGCCGCTGGGTGCGCACAACGTTCACAAGGCTGTCTTGGTTCAAATACAGCGAAAGGGTGCTGCGCTCCCGCAGGGGGTAGTCCAGCGTGGTGGGGTGGCGGCCATATTTGGCCCGCACCGAAAAGTACCCAATGGCAAGAATGGCAAGCGGCACCGCCACAATAATAACCCATTCGGTGGGGCTAATGCCGGTGGCGGTTTTTGCCCGGCTGGTTGCCTCGCTTACAAAGGTGGTAAAGGCCTCGTAGTAGCTTTGGCTGTTCAGCAGGGGCTCCAGCGCGCTTAAAAGGCTGTCTATTTTGCTGTCAAAGTAGTCTCGGGCAAGGCCCTGGGTGTACACATAATACTGCTGGTTGTCCGTGTCCACCAGCATCAGCACGCCGCTTTCCCGGCTGCCGCGGCCAAAGCCGTTTTGGGTGAAAAAGTCTTCGGCGTACTGCTGGGCGGTGCGCCCGCTGGCATAGCCGGTGGTAACCAGCACCATGTCCATGTCGTACTTGTTTTCAAAGGTTTCCGCCTGCTGCTGCAAGGTGGCGGCTTGCTCTGCCGTTAACAGGCCCGCGCTGTCGAACACCCGCTGCCCGGTGGCGGCCACCTCGGGCGAGCCAACACTTATTTGCGCCGCAAACAGGCTGCCCGCCTCGGTTACAAAGGTGGAAAAAGCGCCCGAATAGTCGCCGTTTGGCAGGTAGGCGGTAACGGCGTCCAGCAGGCTTTCAATGTGCGGGTCCAAAATATCCTCGGCCAGGCCGTAGGTGTAAATATAGCACTCGCGGTTGTCCATATCAATCAGCATCAGGGTGCCGTCGCGGTAGCTGCCGGTGCCAAAGGGGCCGGTGGCAAAGTAGTTTTCGGCGTACTGCGCCGCCGAAAGCCCTCCGGCGTCGGCGGTGGTAACCAGCACCATGTCAATGCTGTAGGTGGTTCTAAAGGTGTCTGCCTGCTGCTCCAGCGCGGCAATTTCCTCTGCCGTTAACAGGCCTGCGTCGTCAAACACCCGCTGGTCGGCCGCAAGGGCCGTGGTAAAGCAAAACAGCAACGAGGCAAATACAAGGGCAAGGCCGGTGGCCAGTGTTTTTTTCACAGCATAATCCCCCCAAGCCCAAAAATAAGCGCCAAAGCAACGCCCACGCCCAGCGCAATAAGCCCAAAGGTAAGCAGCAGCTTGCCGCGGTTCAGCGGCAGTATGCCGGTAACCTTGCCGGTTTGGCCGTTCATGGTGTAAAAATAGGTTTTGCCGTCTTTCCCTTTGTAGGTAAGCGTCCACACCGGCAGCAGGGTGTAGTCCCAGTTCAGGCGGCAGCCGGTTATGGTGGGGGCGGGCAGGCTTACGGTGGCGTAGCCCTGCACGGTGTCGCGCAGCAGCCGCTGGCTGAAATTTTCAATGTCGCGGCTCACTTCGCTTTGGTATTCGGCGGCCTCCACGTTGCGCCTTTCGGCCTGAAAGCCCGAAAGGTAGGCCGGGGTAAAGTCCACAATGCCCTCGTCGCGGTAGGGGTGCACCCCGTCGCACAGCTTGCTGTTCTCTTTGCGCAGGGCATTTTTGGAAATGTCCTCAAAGTGAATGTTGCCCCCGCGGGCAATGTTGAAATACTGGGTTTCGGTGAATTCGGTTTCGCCCACCTGCCACACCCGCACCCTGGTGGCGGTGCCCCGGGTTTCGGCCTTCAAATCGCTGTCTACCAGCCAGTAGGGGAAGTACACCCCGGTAATTTTTTCCACCTGCTTTTCCGAAAAAAAGCCCTTCGGCACAAACCACCGTGTTTTGGCCCATTTTAAAAAGGCGTTTACGGCGCTTGGCCGGTCTACCGAAAAGGGAATCAGCTTGTTGGGGCGGTATTGCCCCTCCAGCTGGCCCAGCAGCACCACCGGGTTGTGGCAATAGTAGCAGTAGGTGGCGGCGGTGGTGGCGTCGGTGGCTATTTCGGCCCCGCAGCTGGGGCAGGAATACAGCATAATTTGCCCCGGCTCTGCGGCCTGCCCGGCCCCGGCCTGGGTTTGGGCCTGGCTTTGGGCCTGCGCCGTTTGCCCGGCCGCGGCGGCGCCGGGCTGGCCCTCGGCCTCTGGCGGCGGGGCCCACCGGGCCTGTTCTGGCGGTGGGGTGGGCTGCTGGCCCTCTTGCGCAAGGTGGCTTTGGGCGGTGCTTTGGTGAATGTGCTCCATTTCCTGCAAGGTAAAATGGCTGTGGCAGTAATCGCAGTTGAACTCCTGCGAGGCGGGGTCGAAGGTAAGGCCGCTGTCGCAGTTGGGGCATTTGTAGGTGGCGGTTGCCATAGGGCGCAGTCTCCTTTTCTAAAATATACAGCGCAGCCGCCGCAAAATGGCGGCGGTGCTCAAAGGGCTTTTGCTGGAAAAAGGCGGTGGGGGCATTGGCGCCGCGGCATAAAAAGGCAGGGTGCAGGCCGGCGGCAAAGCGCCGGCGGCCATAACCGCAGGGCAAGGTATGCCGGGCGGTTTGCGCGCCCCGGCGCCCCGGCGGCCAATGCCCGCAAAGCACAAAGGGGCCGCCGCCATAAAAGCGGCGGCCCCCGGCGGCCTTTTGGGCCTGTGTATACAGGCAAATTACCCTTTTACAATGTCGTCGTCGGTAACGGCGTCGCCGCAGTTGGGGCAAAACTTGGTAACGGCGGGGTCAATTTGGCCAAGGTCAAAGCCGCACTTGTTGCATTTGTACACAAGCTTTGCGGGCTTGGGCTTGCCGCAGGTGCCGCAGAAGTTGCCGGTGTTGGCGGCGCCGCACTCACACACCCAGCCACCGGCCGGGGCCGCGGCGGGCTGCGCCGGGGCGGCCTGCTGTTGCTGCTGCATTTGCTGCTGGTTCGAGGCCGAAGCGGCGCCCACAAAGCCGCCGCCCGCCTGCATGCCCATACCCATGCCCATAAACCCGGCCATAGAGCCCGCGCTGTTGGAGCCGGCGGCCTCCATGCCGCGGGCCACCGAGCCCTGCACAAAGCCCTCGCGAATAGAGGGGTCTTGCAGCATGGCGCCCTGGTTGCGCATGTTGATCAGCTTGGTAGATTCCTCGTCGTAGGAAATGCTGGCAAGCCCTACCGACTGCACCTCCATGCCGCGGTTTTTCTTCCAGTCCTCGTCAAGGGTGGTGGCCATGTACTTGCCAAGCTCCCGCGCCTTCGAGGTAACCTGCGAAATGCGCACCCCGTCGGCAGACATCTGGTTAATCGAGGCCTGCAAGGCCTCTAAAAATTCTGAAAGGTACTGCTCGTTGATGTCGTCAATCTGCACCCGGGCTTTGTTTTTGGGCACCGCTTCGGCGTAAAACAAAATGGGGTCGGTAATTTTAATAGAGTAGGTGCCGTGGGCCCGCAAAAACAGTTCGGCGTTGTAGAAATTGTCGAAGTAGTTAATGGGGTTGCGGGTGCCGAATTTAATGCCCTTAATCTCCTGCAAATTAATGAACACAACGGTTTGCTTTGCGGGGGTAACGCCGCCGAATTTAAAACGGTTGAAGGCGTCCTGCAAGGCGTCGCTGAACGAGCCGTTCATCATAGAGGGCTGCGAGGAGTTGTTTACGGTGTAATAGCCGGGCTCTGCGGTGTAGTCTACAATTTTGCCGCCGTCCACCAGCATCATAAACTGGTTGGGCCCTACGTGAATGGTGGAGCCGTTGGAAATGGTGTCTGCCGTGCCCTTTTTGTTGGAGCCGCGCTTGTCGTCTGCCCGCACGGTAACCCCATTGGTGCAAACGGTGTTGTCGTCCATCTCGTTGGCCTCAATAACCTCCAGCCACTGGTCGGCCAGGGTGCCGCCAATGGTGCTGGTCAATGCTTTAATCAATCCCATAATAAACATCCTTTCTTGTATAGAATAGGGAAATAACAGGTATTGCGCAAAATTTAAAGGGTGCGTGCCGGGCTGCGCCCGGCGGCTTTGCGGGGCCGCAAAACGCCCGCCCGCCAAAGCGGGGCGCCGCGCCGTGTGCCGGGGCCCCGGTAAGGGGCGCGCCGCGCACCGTGCTGCAAAGCAGTTACAGTATACCAAATTTGCAGCGCTGCGTAAAGTAAACTTTGCGCGGGGCCCGCCCGCAGCGCCGCGGGGCAAAAGCCTATAAACCTGCCTTTTGGCGTTTAATTTTTGCGGGGGCCCGGCGCGGGCGGCGGTTGTAATAAGCGGGTACATTTTGTATGATATTACTTGCGGGGCGGCCTTTGTGTGGGCGCCCGAATAAAGGCATACGGCGGAAGGAAGAAACACGGTGGAAATTACCTTTGGGCCCTTTGGCGAAGAAAACCTTGCGGCCATGCGGCAAATTTGGAACGACATTTTACAAGACGGCCTGGCCTTTCCCGGCGAAGAGCCGTACACCCCCGCGGGCTTTGAAGAAATGCTGGCCCTGCAAAGCAGCGTGGGCTGCCTGTTTGCAAACGGGCGGCTGGCGGGCTATTATGTGCTGCACCCCAACAACATTGGGCGCTGCGCCCATGTGGCCAACGCAAGCTACGCCATTGCCAAAGAGTACCGGGGCCAAAAGCTGGCAGAGCTGCTGGTGCGCCATTCGGTGCAAAAAGCGGGGGAGCTTGGCTTTAAGGGCATGCAGTTCAACGCGGTGGTGGTGGGCAACCTTGCGGCGCTGCACACCTACCAAAAAATTGGCTTTGGGGTTGTGGGCACCATCCCCGGCGGCTTTCGGCTGAAAAGCGGCGAATATTCCGACATGCACATTCTGTACCTGCCGCTGGGGTAGGGCAGCCGGGGCGGCTGGCGGTGTGGCCGGGCCTGCCGGGTGAAGCAGTTGAAAATTATAGGCAGCAAAAGGCCGCGGGGTTTATGCCGCGGCCTATTAAAATATAGTATGGGAACAGCCGCAGAAATTAACTGCGGCTGTTGGTTGGCAAAGCAGGGCGTTTTGCTGCAGGCCATAAAGCAAAGGCCCGGGCCAATGCCCGGCAGCCCCGCTTGGCGTGCGCAAGGTTAAAGGGAGCGCCCAAGCAGAGTAACAGTGTATCAACAAATTGTTTCTTTACTTTTCCACATGGCCCTGTTGCCGTTGCCACACGGTTATAGCGTTTAAAAGCAAGCGGCCCTTTTGCCGCCTGCTTGCCGTGCGCAGCATTGCCCGCCCGGCCGCCAAAACGGGGCCGCCCTAAAAAGGGCAGCCCCGTGAGAAAGCGTTGCTTTGCCGCTTACAGGTTGCACACGGTAAACCGTGTGCGAATAAACTGCGGCTTTTCTATCTCGTTCAAAATGGCCACCGCCATGGTGCCGCTGGTTACCACCGACTGGCCGTTTGAAGAAACCAGCAAATGGTCTTTTCCCACAACGGGGGTGGTGGCGTCCCCGGCAACAAACTCTGCCGAAGGGGAAACG
>JBKEBR010000326.1:0-2420 GCA_047973285.1 Oscillospiraceae bacterium
CCTGCAATTGAATTTGAGAACGTGGATTTTTTCTACCACGAAGGAGCCGAGAAGGCGCTGGAAAATATCAGCTTTCATATTTTAAAAGGGCAGACCATTGGTATTATTGGTGGTACGGGAAGCGGGAAAACCACGATTGTCAATTTAATTATGCGAAACTTTGATATTGCCAGCGGGGCCATTCTGGTGAAAGGTATTAATGTAAAGCAATACACCTTACACCAGCTTCGCCGGCAAATTGGCCTTGTGCCCCAGGCAGCCGCGCTTTTCAGTGGAACGGTACGGGAAAACCTGCGTATCTCGAAAGAAAGTGCCACCGATGAGGAGTTGTGGCAGGCTTTGGAAACCGCGCAGGCTGCCGAATTTGTAAACAAAATGCCCCAGGGCCTTGACACGGTTATCGAAGAGGGCGGGAAAAACCTTTCCGGCGGGTAAAAGCAGCGCCTTACCATTGCGCGCGCCCTTGTGCGCAGCCCGGAAATACTTATTTTAGATGATTCCGCCTCGGCGCTGGACTATGCTACAGATGCGGCGCTTCGGCAGGCGTTGAAAGAAAATACCACGGGAATGACTGTTGTTATGGTAAGCCAGCGGGCGTCCTCCATAAAAAATGCCGACCTTATTTTGGTGCTGGATGATGGAAGGCTGGCCGATGCAGGAACCCACACCGGCCTTTTGCAAACCAGCAGCATTTATAAAGAAATTTGCGCATCCCAGGGAATTGCATAAAAAATAGTTCCCGTACCGGAAAGGGGAGGGTGTTTTGAAAAAAAATGTATTGGGCCGTATGCTGAAATACCTGGTGCCATATAAAAAATTGCTTGTTGCCAGTTTTGTAAGCGCCTTGTTGTCGGTGCCGCTTGGCCTTTTGGGCCCTGTTTTTATTGGCCGCGCCGTGGACGCGGTGGTGGGCCAAGGCAATGTTGATTTTACTGCCGTTGCACACAGCCTTGTTATGCTGGCCATAACAGCGCTTCTTTCGGCTTTTCTTCAGTGGGTAACCCAGGTATATACCCGTAAAATATCGGCCTATGCCGCGCAGGAAATGCGCAGACAGGCCTTTTCCCGCATCAACAGAGTGCCCTTGAAAAATATTGATACACACGCGCACGGAGACCTTGTGAGCCGCCTTGTAAACGACGCCGATGCGGTAAGCGAAGGCTTTCTGCAGGGCATGACCCAGCTTTTTCCCGGTATTATTACCATTGCGGCCACCATTGTACTTATGCTTATTCTAAGCCCCGCCATTGCGCTGGTGGTTATTGTGGTTACGCCCCTTTCCATTCTTTTTGCCCACCTTATTACCCTGCGCACCGGCAAATTGTTTCTTCAGCAGAACACCGCGCAGGGAAAGGTATCCGGTTTTGTAAACGAAAAGGTGAACAACCAGGCGCTGCTGCGCGCCTTCGGTTATGAAGAGGCTTCCGAAAATGAATTTTCTGATGTGAACCAGGAATATTACGAAGCCAATTTTAAGGCAACCTGGTATTCCAGCATTATTAACCCGGGTACAAGGTTTGTAAATGCTGTGGTGTATGCCGCGGTTGGTGTTTTTGGGGCAATTTCCGCCATTGGCGGGGGTATTACGGTGGGGGGGCTTAGCGCCTTTCTTGCCTATGCAAACCAATACACAAAGCCTTTCAATGAAATTACCTCGGTTATTACGCAGCTTCAAAATGCTGTGGCCGGGGCAGAGCGCCTGTTTGAAGTGATTGACTGGCCTGCCGAAGCCCCAGATAAGGAGGATGCAATTGCACCGGAAAGCTGCACCGGTGAGGTTGCCGCGCAGGATGTATATTTTTCTTATTCGCCCGAACGGCCGCTGATTCGTAATTTCAACCTGCAGGCTGCCCCCGGCCAGCGAATTGCCCTGGTGGGGCCCACAGGCTGCGGTAAAACCACAATCATCAATTTGCTGATGCGTTTTTATGAGCTGAACTCCGGCAAAATACTGGTGGACGCAAAAGACATTACCGAAATTAAGCGAAATTCTTTGCGCGGGCTGTACGGCATGGTGCTGCAGGAAACATGGCTAAAAAAAGCTACCGTGCGTGCCAATATTGCCTATGGCCGCCCCAATGCAAGCAAAGAAGAGGTAGTGGCCGCCGCAAAAGCGGCCTACGCGCACAGCTTTATTAAGCGCCTGCCCCAGGGGTATGATACCGTTATTGAAAGCGGGGGCGGCAACCTTTCCGCCGGGCAAAAACAGCTGCTGTGCATTGCCCGTATTATGCTGGCCAAGCCGGATATGCTTATTTTGGACGAAGCCACCAGCAGCATTGATACCCGCACCGAAATGCTGATTCACCAGGCACTGGAAAAGTTAATGGCAGGTCACACCAGTTTTATTGGGGCCCACAGGCTTTCTACCATTCAAAACGCCGATACAATTTTGGTAATGAGAGACGGCCAAATTATAG
>JBKEBR010000327.1:0-5561 GCA_047973285.1 Oscillospiraceae bacterium
ATCGTGCCGCCCATCATGGCGGCGGCCCAATTTTCAGGACAGTCGGCAGGGCAGGCATAACACACTAGACTTTCTGCGAAAGTCGTGTGCCAAAGGGCGGGCTTCGGCCCCCTTTGGAATCCCCCCCAACAAAACAGGCTGCATATTCCCTCCGCGGGAACATGCAGCCATTTTGTTGTCAGCAGCCCGTTTCTCGGTCTGCGTGTAGTTCCTTGTAAACTGACTTAAATACAGATGCAAATACCACATAGTGTTTGCGCCTAAATATCGAAGGCAGGTGATCTACGGAAAGATAAAAGCAGATGTAGGGAAAATACTGAGGGATTTGTGTGTAAGGAAAAAGGTTGATATATTGGCAGCAGAATGCTGCCCGGATCACATCCACATGTTGGTGGAAATCCCACCGCACTTGAGTGTGTCGAGTTTTATGGGTTACTTAAAAAGCAAAAGCAGTTTAATGATATTCGACAAGCATGCAAACCTGAAGTATAAATATGGGAACAGGCATTTTTGGTGTCGTGGCTATTATGTGGACACGGTAGGGAAATACGAAACAGCGATCAAAGAATACATCAAAAATCAACTGCAAGAGGATATAGCGAATGACCAGTTGAGCCTGAAAGAGTTCATCGACCCGTTCACGGGAGAAAAGAGTGCCCAGGCATAAAAAGTGCCCCCGAATAGGGGGCAGCCAGTGATAATGGTGTGATTGTCAGATCTTTTTCAGTGCACCCTTAAGGGTGCTACCACAGGCATTAGGCCCTTATAGGGCCGGAGCAAACCACCCGTTCAACGGGTGGTTTTGATTTATTGGCAAAAGCCTGGCCGTCGATGGTTTAAAAATGGCCGGGCGCAAACGCCGCCGCAAAGCTACGGAAAAAGGTAAATAATGTGCGGGTTTTTGCGGTATTCCGAGGGGGTGGTACCGGTAACCTTTCGGAATGTTTTGTTAAAATTGGCGCTGTTGTTAAACCCGCAGTTGTAGGCAATTTCTATCACCGGGGTGTTTGTTTCGGAAAGCTGCTCTATGGCGTATTGAACCCGCTTGTTGTTTATGTAATTCCAGGCGGTAAAGCCATTCAGGGTTTTAAAAAGCAGTGCAAAGTAAGACTTGCTCATGTTGGCAATGGCGGCAAGCTGCTCCAGCGTAATGTTTTCTTTAAAATGCTCGTCAATGTACCGTATGGCGCCTTCAATTTGCTTCATATTTTGCTTGTCTATTGTGTTGGCGGTGCTGGAAACCGTATACCCGTAGTCCCGGTTTAAAATAACAAGAATGGAAAGCAGCTGAATTTTAACCATAAGGGCGTAATCTTCTTTTTTTAAGGTCAGCTCCTGGTCCATTTGCAGCAGCAAATTCCGCACCATTTCTGTGGAGGGGTTGTTGCGGTCGAGCCGGTGCTGGAAAGAAGCATTCCGGTTAAAAAAAATATCCAGAAAACGCATGCTGAACATATCATTCCGGGGCGACCAGATAAACTGGGGGTTAAAATGCACCCCCATGGTAACAAGGTCTTGTTCAAGGTCTACCACCGGCATGTAGTGTTTTTCGCCGCTGGCAAAAACAAAAATATCGCCGGGCTTTACAGAATAATCCAATTTATTGTTCACAAGGTAGGTGCCGCTGCCAGATTGGAAGATGGCAATTTCCAGCTCGTTGTGGGAATGTTCAAAAACCGCGCGCCTGCCCGCATCCACCTTGTTGTGGTATAAGCGCAGCAGCTGCGCGTCATTTTCTTTTGCATCGGAAAATATTTTCACTTCCTGTATCAGCATAATGGGGCACCTCAAAGAATATAGTTGTGGAAGAAAAACACTATTATTGAAAAGGTTTTCAATAAGCATGCGCCCATAATAGCAGATAATGGGCGCTTTATATATACTTTTTTGAAAATTTATGTATAAATTACATCTTAAAATAAATTTTTATATTCAATATGCACAAAAACAAAAAGGGGGCAAACAACAGGGCGGTGAAAAAACTGCACAACTTTTTGGCGGCAATATATACAATGTGCAAAAAAGTTTAAACCATAAAAGAATATTATTTGTTAATTCAGTAGTATATTTGTAGTTTTTTGTTTGTGCCTCCATTATACTGTAGAAAAGCTTACTGCAGTAGGCTGAAATAAAACAAGGAGATGATTTTAAGATGAAAAAGACCATGGTGAAACGTATCACGGCATTTTTCGCTGCGGGCTGCATGTTGCTGGCAACCGGCTGCGGGGCGGCATCTTCCTCTTCAGCGGCGTCTTCGGCGGAGGCCACTTCCGCAAGCGCTTCTTCGGCTGCTGCCGACGCGCTTACAATAGCGTTTGTTTCCCCGCTTGTGGGGGGCTCGGCCTGGGGCAATGCACAGCGCGGCTTTGAAGACGCATGCAAAGAAAAAGGCTACGAAGGAATTTATATGGGGCCGGTTACGGTTGCAAGCGTAACCGAAATGGTAGACCTGGCCGAAAACGCAATCAGCAACGGGTGCGACGTGCTGCTTGGGGCGTGGAACAACGCCGAGTCTTACAACGCAACCCTGCAACGGGCAAAAGACAAAGACATTCCCATTATTGGTGTAAACTACACAATTCCAGACTATACCCTGGCCACCATTGGGCAAAGCCCCGAGCTCATTGGCAGCGTGCAGGCCGAAACCCTGGCCGCCAATTTCCCCGAAGGCGAGCAGATTAATGTGGTGTACATTCAGGGCAAGTTTTCAAGCCAGGTGCACACCGACACCCACACCGCCTTTTTGAAAAGGCTGCTGGAGCTGCGGCCCGACGCCGTTGAGGTTTCCTGGCAGGAATGCAATTCAGACATTGCCGAGGCAAACCAAATTGCCAGCTCCCTGTATTTGAAAGATTCTTCCATCAACGCCTTTGTTTTAAACGACGGCAATGGCTCGGTGGGCGTGGCCGCCTTTGTGAAAGAAAACAACTTAAGCGACAAAATTTACCTGCAAACCATGGACGGCGGCCCTGAAATTTTACAGGCCCTTACCGACGGGTATGTGGATATGACGGTGGTGCAAGACTGGTACGCAATGGGCCAGAACTGCGTACAGCTGGCGGAAGACATTTACAACGGCAAAGAGGTAGCGGCCAATACCCCCATGGAGGTATATTCGTTTGGCGTTGACGGGGCCGAAAAATATGCCCAAGAGAACAACATTGATTGGGTGAAAAGCTAACCGGTTTTTGGCAACAAATAATGGCACATTGGGCCATTCGGGTTTATAAACGCTGTTTTACTATAACTCGGGTGGCCCCATTCTTTTGCCCTGGAGGTAACGAATAAGTGAATAAAAAAGGTTCGGGCATTGGCAACAAGTACATGAAAATGATTATTCGGCAGAATGAACTGGGGGCCATTATACCGCTGGCCATTATGATGGTGGTGGTGTTGTTTATCAACCCCAGTTTTTTTGGCACGGCCAACCTAATTGATATTTTAAGAACTTCCAGCTTTATTTTTTTAATTGCAATTCCAATGACCTTTCTGCTGACGGCGGGCGGTATGGACCTTTCAAACGGCTCGGTGCTGTCGCTGGGCGGCGTTGTTTGCGCCATGCTCATTCAACGCGGGTGGCCGATATTAATGGCCGCTTTGGCCGCAATTCTATGTGGAATTGCCGTGGGCCTTCTGAACGGCATTATCATTGTTAAATTCAAACAGCCGGCCTTTATTACAACCCTGGGTACCCAGTACATTGTAAACGGTGTGGCCCTGGTACTAACAAACGGGCAGGCGGTTACCAACCTGCCGGACAAGTTTAAATACCTTGGGCAGTACATGGTGTTCGGTTTTATTCCCATTCCCATTATTTATGCGGTTGTTGCGGGGGTTATAGGGTATATCATCCTCAACAAATCAAAATTTGGCCGCGCAATTTCCGCCATAGGGGGCAACCCTGAAACGGCGTATCTTGCGGGCATTAATGTTGTAACCAAAAGAACAATTATCTTTGTTTCGGTGTCCATTATGGCCGCCCTTACAGGTATTATATATGCCTCCCGGTTTTCCAGCGGCATTCCCGGCGCGGGCACAGGCATTGAAATGAAAATTATGGCCGCCGTTATTATAGGCGGCACCTCCATGAGCGGCGGCTCCGGCACCATAGTGGGAACGGCAATAGGCTGTGTTCTTATTTCCACAATTACCAATTTCTTAATTTTAATTGGTGTGGCAAGCACAAGCCAAATGCTTATCTTTGGTGTAATTTTACTGTTTGCCATCTTTATTGATAAATACAGGCGCCAGGCAATTGGCGGGGGGCAATAACAATATTGTCTTTAACAAAGCGAAGGAGGCAAAAGGTGTTGCAGTCAATCTTGGAAATGAAAAACGTAACAAAACGCTTTCCAGGGGTGTTGGCGCTGAATGACGTTTCAATAAGCGTGAACAAGGGCGAAATTATTTCTATTTGCGGCGAAAACGGCGCGGGCAAATCTACCTTAATGAAGGTTTTAAGCGGCAGCTACACCTCGAAGGAATACGAGGGGGAAATTTGGATAGACGGCAAAAAAATGGAAGAAATGTCGGTTTCCGTTGCGCGCGAACACGGAATTGAAATGGTGTACCAGGAAACAAACGCCATGCTGGACGGAACGGTGGAAGAAAACTTGTATGTTGGCAGCCTGCCGGGCAAAAAAGGCATGGTAGACTACAAAACCCTGCACAGGCAAACACAGCAGGTTTTAGACCAAATTGACCTTGCGGTAAAGCCAACGGATATTGTGCGCCCCCTGAACAGCGGGCAGCTGCAAATGCTTTCCATTATGCGCGCGGTTATCAGGGCGCCCAAAATATTGGTGCTGGACGAGCCCACCTCCGCGCTGACGGATGTGGAAGTGGAAAAGCTGTTCAAAATTATGTTTGAGCTGAAGCAAAAGGGCGTTTGCTGCATTTATATAAGCCACAAGCTGGACGAAGTGTTTAAAATATCCGACAGGGTAATTGTTATGCGCGACGGCGCGGTGATATCGGTCAACGACATTGGCGGCACCTCCTACGACAAACTGGTGGAGGAAATGGTTGGCAGAAAAATGGCGCAGATGTACCCGGCGCAAAACAATTCGGTGTGCCCCGAGGTTGTTTTTGCGGTTGAAAACCTCAGCGTTCCCCACCCCACCATACAGGGAAAGAATATTGTGTCGGACATTTCTTTCCAGCTGAAAAAGGGCGAAATTTTGGGCCTTGGGGGGCTTGTGGGCGCGGGCAGAAGCGAAACGCTGGGGGCTATATTCGGGCAGTATACAAAGCGGGTTACCAAGAAAGTTTTCATAAACGGGCAAGAGGCGGCTATTCGGCAGCCCAAAGACGCCATTCGCTACGGCATAGGCTTTGTTACCGAAGAGCGCAAGAAAAACGGCTTTGTTTGGGTGCTCAGCGTTTTGAAAAACCTTACCCTTGACTGCTTCAAAGAGCTGCCCAAAAAGTACATTATCTACGACAAAAAAGAGAGGGAAAAGGCGCAGGAGGTTTTTGACCGGCTCAGAATAAAGCCACCCAGCCTGGACACCCGCATTATCAACCTTTCGGGGGGCAACCAGCAAAAGGTTGTTTTGGGC
>JBKEBR010000328.1:0-5798 GCA_047973285.1 Oscillospiraceae bacterium
CGGGGATTGGGTTTGCCCCGCAGCCCATGGCAGTTTTGCCAGCTTGCGCCATACAAAACCCGCAGAGCCTTGGCTCTGCGGGTTGCTGTTGTTGTTCGCGGTTTTACCGGCAGCGCCGATGAGGGGCTTGCTTTGGCTTTGCCCGGGTTTCATTCCCTTTTAGCAGCAAGGTGGCGGGCGGTTGGCAAAAGCCGAATAAAACCAATGCCTGCCATCGTAACAACGGGCAAAAGATGCGAGAACGGCTGCCCCTTTCCGTGTGCTTTTAGGCGTTTGCCGGCACCGGCGCATTCCAGGCGCTATGCGGCAAGGGCGCCCGCTGAGCGGGTGGCATGACGGAAGTAAACGGCGCATGGCTGGGGTAAAAGGCTTTATGAAAGCGGATGAAAAGCCATGGCGCATGGAAACACCATGGAAAAACTTTTAACCCAAAAACCAAAAGCAAAAACATTGTACTCTCCGCGCTGGCAACGCCCAATAAAGGGGTTTTCTTGGCGGTACCCACACTATGGCGGCCGCTTTGCCCTAAATTCCGGCAAAATCCTGCAAGCACCGCAGGTATGCCTGCACCGGGTTTGCCGCGGCGGTAATGGGGCGGCCCACCACAATGTAGTCGCTGCCAATTTTGGCCGCGTCGGCGGGGGTGGTTACCCGGCTTTGGTCTCCCTTTTCCCCTTCGGGGTAACGAATGCCCGGGGTAACGGTTAAAAATTCGCTGCCGCAGCGTGCCTTCACCACCCCGGCCTCCAGCGGGCTGCACACAACGCCGTCCAGCCCGGCAGCCTTGGCGTTGGCGGCATAGGCGGCCACCACGGCCTCCACCTCGCCGGGCACCAGCAGCTCCCCGTTCATTACCTCGCGGCTGGTGCTGGTAAGCTGGGTTACCGCAATCAGCAAAGCGCGGCTGCCCGCCGCACCTTCGCCAAAGCCCTCCAGCGCGGCCCGCATCATGGCGGTGCCGCCGCCCGCGTGCAAGTTGGTCATATCCACCCCAAGCCCGGCAAGGTTTTTCATGGCCTTGTGCACCGTGTTGGGAATATCGTGCAGCTTTAAATCTAAAAATATTTTGTGGCCGCGGGCCTTAATTTCCCGCACAATATCGGGGCCTTCGCCGTAAAAAAGTTCCATTCCAATTTTTACAAAGGGCTTTTGGCCGGTAAACTGCCCTAAAAAGGCAAGGGTATCTTGCTTGGTGGCAAAATCGCAGGCGATGATCACGTCTTTTTTTGGCATGGGTTTGTCCCTTTCTTTGTATACATTGTGTGGTTGGGCGCCTATGTGCGGCGGCTGGAAAATTTTTATAAGGTGTGCCATACTGTTGCTGGGCGCATAAAAAACCGTAAAAGCGTGCCGGGCATTTGCCGGGGGGCTGCTGCGGGGCCAGGGCTTTTGCGAATTCTCCCTGCCCTTGTGTGCCGAATATGGTTTGGCGCATGCCCAACGGTGTGAGAAAAGCGGTATTTTGGCAGCCTGCGCCCTTGCGCAGGGCAGGCCTGCCGCCTATATTTTGTGTAGAGTGCATGTTGGGCTGGCTTACCCCGCGTTTCAAAGCCCCATGGCAGGTATGCGGGCAGGCCCGGCAAAAAGGAGGCCCCACGGTGGGATATTGGCAGGACATTCAAAATTTTACTCCCGAAAACAGGCAGGAGGAAACCGACCAAGCGGTTATGCTGCACTTTATGCAGGCAAACCCGGCCAACATACTGCTGCGGGAAAACCGCGTTGCCCACATCACCAGTTCCGGCTTTATTGTAAACCCGGCCGGTACCAAAGCGCTGCTGGCCCACCACAACATTCGGGGTGTTTGGGCCTGGAGCGGCGGCCACGCCGATGGCGACCAAAACCTGTTGCAGGTGGCCCAAAAGGAAGCAAAGGAGGAAACCGGGCTTGCGGCTGTGCGCCCGCTGTTTTCGCAGGTTGCCTCGCTGGATATTTTGCCGGTAGAGGCCCCTGTGCGCAAAGGGGAGTATGTAAACGCCCACCTGCACCTTTCGGTGGCCTACCTTCTGGTGGCAGACGACGCCCTGCCCCTGCGCCCCTGCCCCGGCGAAAATACCGCCGTGCAATGGTTTGCCGCCGAACATTTTACCACCGCCCATTTCAGCGAGCGGGATGTGTACCTTTATAACAAGCTGCTTCGGCGGGCACAGGCGTTTCTTACGAGCAGCCCTGGGTAATGGCTTTGTCGCCGTGGGCGCGCCCCCGGATAGAGGCAAGGCTTTCGATGCCGTATTCCTGCATTACACGGGGCAGTTCCTCTATAATTTTGGGGCAGGCCCAAGGGTCTACCAGTGTTTGCGAGCCAACCTGCACCGCCGCCGCCCCCGCTGAAATAAATTCCAGCACGTCGTCGGCGCAGGCAATGCCGCCCACCCCGATGACCGGAAGGTTTACCGCGGCGCACACCTCGTACACCATGCGCAGCGCCACCGGCTTAATGGCCGGGCCCGAAAACCCGCAGCTGCCAATGGAAACAATGGGCTTGCCGGTGCGGGGGTGAATGCGCATGCCCAGCAGGGTATTGATTAAAACAAGGCCGTCGGCCCCTGCCTCTTCGCAGGCCTTGGCCACCGCCGAAATGCTGGTTACATTGGGCGAAAGCTTAATGTACACCGGCTTTTTTACGGCTTTTTTTACGGCGGCGGTTACCTCGGCGGCGGCCTTGGGGCTGGTGCCGAAGGACATGCCCCCGTGCTTTACGTTGGGGCAGGAGACGTTAATTTCCAAAATGGACGCGGTGGCATCCTCGTCAAACCGGCGGGCGGTGTACACGTACTCCTCCAGCGAAAACCCGCTGATGTTGGCAATGGCCACCCCGCCGTACACCCTGCGCAGCCGGGGCAACTCCTCTTCTATTACCGCCTGCACCCCGGGGTTTTGCAGCCCCACGGCGTTCAGCATGCCGCTGGCGCATTCGGCAATGCGGGGGGTGGGGTTGCCAAAGCGGGGCTCTTTGGTGGTGCCCTTCAGTGAAATGGCCCCAAGGCAGTTGATGTCGTACCATTCGGCCATTTCATAGCCAAAGCCAAAGGTGCCGCTGGCCGGAATAATGGGGTTCGGCAAAGAAATGCCGCTTAAATGTACCGAGATGTCGGGTTTGTTCATGCAAACAGCACCTCCTGTGAAGAAAATACCGGGCCGTCCAGGCAAACCCGCTTTGGCCCCACAAGGGTGTGGCAGCTGCAGCCCATGCAGGCGCCAAAGCCGCAGCCCATGCGCTCTTCAAAGGAAAGCTGGCCCACAGCGCCCTTTTGCTGCCCAAGCCCGTATACCGCCCGCAGCATGGCCTGCGGCCCGCAGGCATAATAGTAGTTGTAGGGCAGCTTTTGCAGCGGGCCGGTAACAAGGCCCGCCTCGCCCGCGGTGCCGTCCATGGTGGCAACGGCCACCGGGCAGCCCAGGGCTTCAAATTCTTTCTGGTAAAAAACGTCGGGGGCCGAGGCATAGCCCATTACCACCGTGGGCACCGTGCCCTGGCGCACAAGGCTTTGGGCAAGGCCGTACAGGGGGGGCACACCCACGCCCCCCCCCACCAGCACCACCTTTTGGCCAAGCCCCGGCTGCACCGAAAACCCGTTGCCAAGGCCCACCAGCAAATCCAGCGTTTCACCGGCCCGCAGGGCGGCCATGCGGGCCGTGCCCTTGCCCAATATTTTATAAATAATAGAAAGGCTGTCGGGGCCCCAGCTGCAAACCGAAATGGGCCGCCGCAGGTAAAAACCCGCCAGCTGCACGTTTACAAACTGGCCGGGGCTGTGCAGGGCGCTGGTGGGGCCCAAAAGGCGCATACAATACACGTCTTTTGCAATGGGGGTGTTTTGTTCGATGGTATAGATGGCGTTTTTGGTCACGGCGGTCCTCCGTTTACTCTTCGTCAATGGCGCTTACGCCAATGGTAATTTCCTCCAGCACATCCAGCAGCACCGCCACGGTGTCCAGGCTGGTAAACATGGTTACGTTGTTTTCTACCGCGCCGCGGCGAATTAAAAAGCCGTCTTTGCGGTGGTCTTCGCTGCCGGGGGCCACGGTGTTCAGCACATAGGCCACGTGGCCGGCGCGCAGGGTTTCCAGTATTTCGTCGGAGTTTTCGCTCAGCTTTTTCTTTACCCGAGTGCGAATGCCGTTTTCCTTTAAAAAGGCCGCCGTGCCCGCTGTGGCCTCTATGTTGAAGCCCAGCTGGTAAAAGCGGCGCACCAGGGGCAGGGCGCGCTGCTTGTCGGGGTTGGCAATGGTTACCAGCACCGTGCCGTAATTGTCTACCCTTTGGCCCGCCGCCTTCAGCGCCTTGTACATGGCGCGGTTCAGGGTTTTGTCGTAGCCAATGGCCTCGCCGGTCGACTTCATTTCGGGGCTCAGGTAGGCGTCGGCCCCCCGCAGCTTGGAAAAGCTGAACACCGGGCATTTTACATACCAGCGGTTTTTCTGAGGCGCCACCCCGGTACCGTAGCCCTGCTGCGCCAGGGTTTGGCCAAGGGCCACCCCGGCGGCAATGCCCGCCAGGTTGATGCCGGTGGCCTTGGAAATAAAGGGAACCGTGCGGGAGGAACGGGGGTTTACCTCAATAACATACACCTGCTCTTGTTTGTCTACAATAAACTGAATGTTGAAGGGCCCGCGAATGCCGATGCCAAGGCCCAGCCGCACGCTGTAATCGGTGATGATTCCCTTCACCTTTTCGCTCACCGAAAAGGTGGGGTATACCGACATAGAGTCGCCGCTGTGCACGCCGGTGCCTTCCACATGCTCCATAATGCCGGGAATAAACACGTCCACCCCGTCGCACACCGCGTCCACCTCCAGCTCGCGCCCGGCAATGTAGCGGTCTACCAGCACGGGGGCCTCCTCGCTGGCAATGGCGGCTTCGGTAAGGTAGTGGCGCAGGGCCTCGTCGCTGTTTACAATTTGCATGGCCCGCCCGCCCAGCACAAAGCTGGGGCGCACCAGTACCGGGTAGCCAATTTCCCCGGCGGCGGCAAGGCCATCGGGCAGGGTGGTAACCGCCCGGCCCTTTGGCTGGGGTATGGCAAGGTTCTCCATCAGCTTTTCAAAGCTGTCGCGGTTTTCGGCAAGGTTTATGGCTTCGCAGCCGGTGCCCGCAATGGGCACGCCCAGCGCATTTAGGCGGGCCGCCAGGTTGATGGCGGTTTGCCCACCCAAGGTTACAATTACCCCGCTGGGCTGTTCCAGTTCTACAATGTTCATTACATCTTCCACGCACAGGGGTTCAAAGTACAGTTTATCACTCACGGTGTAATCTGTCGACACGGTTTCGGGGTTGTTGTTGATGATAATGGCCTCGTACCCCGCCTTGCGAATGGCCCAAATGGCGTGTACGGTGGAATAATCGAACTCTACCCCCTGCCCAATGCGGATGGGCCCCGCCCCCAGCACAATAATTTTTTTGTGCCGGGTTACCACGCTCTCGTTTTCGCCCGGGTGGGCCGTATACACGGTGCCTTCGGGGCCCTCTTCCACCTGCATGTAGGGGGAATAGGTGGAGTAAAAGTAGGGCACATAGCTTTCAAACTCCGAGGCGCAGGTGTCAATCATTTTGTACACCGGCAGTATGCCGTGGCGTTTGCGGGTGTTGAACAGGCTTAGCTCGCCGGTTTCCCACAGGTGGGCAATGTACCCGACGGAAAAGCCCATAATTTTGGCCTGCCGCAAAACCTCAAGGCTGCCGGGGTTTTCCCGCAGGGTGCGCTCAAAGCGTACAATGCCCAGCATTTTTTGCATAAAGAACATGTCTATTTTGGTGGCGTCGGCAATGCGCAGCGGGTCTACCCCGCGGCGCAGCA
>JBKEBR010000329.1:0-2333 GCA_047973285.1 Oscillospiraceae bacterium
CTTGCCACCTACGTTTTACCGCGGCTGCTGGCACGTAGTTAGCCGTGGCTTCCTCCTCGGGTACCGTCATTATCGTCCCCGAAGACAGAGGTTTACAATCCGAAAACCTTCTTCCCTCACGCGGCGTCGCTGCATCAGGCTTTCGCCCATTGTGCAATATTCCCCACTGCTGCCTCCCGTAGGAGTCTGGGCCGTGTCTCAGTCCCAATGTGGCCGTTCAACCTCTCAGTCCGGCTACCGATCGTTGCCATGGTGGGCCGTTACCTCACCATCTAGCTAATCGGGCGCGAATCCATCCTTGAGCGAATTGCTCCTTTGGCCTCAGAACCATGCGGTTCCGTGGTCTTATGCGGTATTAGCATCTGTTTCCAAATGTTGTCCCCCACTCAAGGGTAGGTTATTCACGTGTTACTCACCCGTTCGCCACTAAGTTTCGCTCGTTTCCACCCGAAGGCTTCAACTTGCTGACTTCGTTCGACTTGCATGTGTTAGGCGCGCCGCCAGCGTTCGTCCTGAGCCAGGATCAAACTCTTTAGTTAATGGTATTTAATAGCGCCAAGGCGCTTTTAAATCAAACTAATTCGTTCTTCCCTTCAGCTTCAGTCAACAGAACACTTCTGCGTCTTGAATTACTGCTTTAGGAATTTCTTTTCGATAGGATTTCTCCTACCAGGATTACCCTTTCAGGTAACCCCCAAGGGTCCTTTTCAGTCTTCCAATATTGTTTAATTTTCAAGGTCCTGCGCCGCTTTTGTTCGTTTGTCTCGAACGTGGCGGCGACAATATCTAATTATAGGGATCGGCCCCCTGTTTGTCAACACTTTTTGCGAATTCTTTTTTTCTTTTTTCTCACTATGCATATTATGTTCGACTGTTCGCTGTTTTTATCTTTCTTTTCTCTTTCCGCTTCTTTGCCTGCGCCGCTTGCGGCCGCCTTTGCAGGGGAATTCGGCCTTTCTTTTTCTACCTGCCGGCCGTTTTTCTTTGCGCGTGTTTTTTCCTTTTATTACAAACTGTAACCAATTTGATTTTTTTGTTTGGGCCCTGCCGCCGGGAATATTTTTCACTTTTGGGGGCCGTATAGAATTGCCGGGCCTGCCCGCCCTGGCAGCCAGCGGCTTGCCTTTTTCTTTGCCGTTTTTTGCCCGCCCTGGTTATGCCTGTTTATTGGGTGTTTTTTGTGCCCCTTTATATATAATGTAAGAGGGGTTTTGTTTTATTGCGTTTTTGCCCCCGCTTTTTGCGCCTTGGGTTTTATTTTCCGCCGATAATTGGCTGTTTTTATTGCAAAATTTTCTTGAATATGCTATTCTTTGTTTGCTTTAAGCACATGTTTTGGCAATTTTTATTGCAACGCCCTGTTTTGTGCAACCTGTTATTCTTAAATTTTACCCCAAAAGGAGACAATGATGAAGAAAAAACTTTTGGCCGCCGTTTGCGCTGCCGCCCTGCTGCTTGCTTTTAGCGGCTGCAGCGTTATAAGCAACCTGCTGGGCCAGGGTACCGAGGGAAAAATTGGCAGCAAAATGAAAACCGAGTGGTTTACCTTTACGGTAGACTCTGCCGAAGTGGTAACCAGCTACGCAGGCTACAGCCCCGCCAGCGGCAACGTTTTGGTGGATATTGTGGTTACCGAAACCAACACCACCAGCTCTGCCCAGCCGATGGGCACCTTCGACTTTGTGTTGGACGACCCCGCCGACACAGAGTATTACCAGCTTCCGCTGGACCCGCTGGATGACACCATGATGCCCTCTGAATTTGAATTGGCCGCCGGGCAAACCGTTACCTACCACCTTCTTTTTGAGGTGGCAGAGGCCTCTACAGACCTGAAGCTGCAATTCACCGAAGAATATACCGATTCGAGCGGCAGCGAGGGCACCGGCAACACCTATGTGGTAACTCTTGGCATTTAGCCCTCTCCTTATATATATATGAAAGCCGCCGCGGCCATTTTTGCCCGGCGGTTTTTTGCAGCCCCTTCTCCATTCTTGCAAAAGCCGGGTACAGGGTGGGGATCAACATCAGCTCGTACATTCTCAATTTCTGCTTGTGTGCCCTGTTTCACCATGCTACAATGAAACTGTTTTTAACTTTTACCAGGGAGGTCCTTTTATGCGCCGCAGAATGGTTGCTTTTATTTTGGTTGTTTGCTTAGCACTGCCTTTGGCCGGCTGCGGAAAAAAGCAGGAAACAGTGGTGCTGCCTGACAGCCAGGGAATTGCCACCGGCGAAAAGCAAGATATTATGCGCACCCCTTTGCTGGATTTTTCGCTGCTTTCGGTGCAAACCCGCACAGTGTATGAAAAGCAAACCCCCACTGAGAACGAACA
>JBKEBR010000330.1:0-8398 GCA_047973285.1 Oscillospiraceae bacterium
AGTAGTAGTAGTAGTATTAGTAGTAGTAGTAGTAGTAGTAGTAGTAGTAGTAGTAGTAGTAGTAGTAGTAGTAGTAGTAGCAGCAGTAGTAGTAACTGATAATTCGGTCCAATATCCCCTAAGATGTATCTTGAACTGACTCAAGTCCTATTTATCGAAACGAAAAATTGGATGAAGATAAAATGGGAAGGAAGAAGAGACAGTGGTTTGCTAAAGAGGAAAGCAAATCGAGAACAAACAAACATGACGGGAGAAAGGGAATTTGGTGGGTGATAAAGCGGAAAAGGAAACAATGCCATAAAGG
This sequence comes from Oscillospiraceae bacterium, assembly GCA_047973285.1. Lineage (GTDB taxonomy): Bacteria > Bacillota > Clostridia > Oscillospirales > Ruminococcaceae > JAAYCI01. Next base: position 305 of record JBKEBR010000330.1, read on the forward strand.
GGTAAAGGAGAGGAAAGGAGCAAAGGTTTGTAAGGGGGGAAGATAACGAAAACGCACACAGTAATAAGTAGTATAAGAAGCAGGGGGGTGGCTGTCAAGCCGGGGCGGTTGTGTGCGGCAGCCGCAGGGCAGCCCCGCCGGGGCTGCCCTGCCAAAGCCCTTGAGCCTATTATAAAAAGTTTGCGGCCGTAAATCAACAATAAACAGTGAACAAACGGCCCCCCGCAAAAGAAAAGCCTATTCGAAAAAATACAGGTTGCTGGAACCATTCAGAGCCAGCGTGGGGTTAATGCTTTGGTTGCCAATTCGCACGTCAAAATGCAGGTGCGCCCCGGTGGAGTAGCCCGTGGTGCCCACCGCCCCAAGCGTATCGCCCCGCTCTACCATAGCGCCCGCCGTAACGTTCAGGCTGCTCATGTGGTAATACAGGGTTTTAAGCCCGCCGCCATGCTCTATTACCAGGGTGTTGCCGGTATTTAAAAGGTAGGCGGCATACAGCACCCGGCCCGCCGCCGGGGCCAAAACCGGGTCCCCTTCGTCCGCCGCAATGTCTATGCCGCGGTGGTAGGTGGAGGAAACCGAGCCGTTGGTAAAGCGGCGGTGCCCGTATTCGGTGCTTATGCGGGCCGAAACGGGGGTTAAAAACACCCCGCTCCAGTATTTTTCACTGTCTGCAATGTCGAACAGCGGGGGACTGGTTCGGTTGTACTCATCGTAGGCCGCCTGGCTGCTGGCCTCGCTTATCTGCGGGTCGCTGGTGTCTATTTCCAAATCCTGCCGGGGAAACTTCACCCATTCAATGGTAAAGGGCACCTCCCAGCTGTAGCTGCCCGCCGTTACGGTAACGGTGTGCTCGCCGTCCAGCGTGTAGAAAGAGGTTGGCAAATAGGCGCACATGGTATTTTCCCCCGTGGCGACAAAGGGGGAAATAAACAAATCGCTCTCCGCCGTGGGCTGTGTGCCCGGCTGCAAAAAGCTTAGCTGAATTACAAAAACATCCCCCTGCTGAATGGCAGCCGCGCTGGTTTTCAGGGTGGGCTCTATATTCAGGGAAAAGCCGATGCGGAACGTAAAGCTGCCGTATGGCTTGCTGCCCATGGTTTGCGCCTGGGCGCAGACCACACTCAAAATATAATCTCCGTTGGCGGCAAGAGTGTAATTGTTCCAATCGGCCCCGGTGCCGTTCCAAACCTCTATGCCGTTTTGCAGCAAAGACACCTGCTGGGTAAAATTTTCAGGGTAGGTAATAACCAGCTTGTCTTCGCTTAAAACCCCAATGTCCTGGGTTTGCAGGCCGCCTTCACGGGAAAACTCTTTGTGCATCATGCCGTTGAACACCGGCACCTGCCATTGGTAGCTTACCGGCTGTATGGTATTGCCACCGGCAACAAGCGCAACGGCGGGCACACTGTCGGCCCCTGTGTTCAGGTAAAAAAAGCCCAAAATGCCGCCCAGCACCAATGGAATACACAGCACACAAACGAGCAGCCCCACCAAAAATTTTTTCATACGCCCTCGCCTCCCGTTCTGCCCCTGCAAAGCTTTTGCGCAGGGGCAGCGCGCAACAATTCATAAATTTACTTTTGAAGCAGCCTTAGGGCTGCCCGCACCGGCGCCGCCGGGCAAAGCCGCAGCACAGCTTTGTATGGTACAGTATACCATACCTGCAAAAAATTTTCTGCCTGTTTGCCGCAGCGGCAGGGCAGGCCCCTGCCTTTTGAAAGGGCAGATACAAGCGCCCCCGGCGCCGCCTTTGCCTGCTTTTTTCAATGGAAAAAGGGCGGCCGTTGTGGTATGGTTATACATAGAAATATGTAATTGGCCAATTGGGCGCAGCACAGGCCGCTGCCGCCAAAAAACTATGGAAAAACAGGAGAGAGAGTATGCAGCGCATTACCATTTTTGAACTGTACAGCACGCCGCCGGCGCAGGGCACCGCCGTGGTGGTGGGGGGCTGGGCGCGCACCGTGCGCGACTCTAAAAGCATTGGGTTTATAGAACTGAACGACGGCTCTTGCTTTAAAGGCCTGCAGGTTGTGTTTGAAGAGGCAAAAATTGCCAACTACAAGGAAATTGCCAAAACCGGCGCCGGAACCTCGTTTGCCATTGCGGGCAGCATTGTGCTTACCCCGGGCGCCAAGCAGCCCTTTGAGCTGAACGCCTCCTCCATTGAAATAACAGGGGAATGCCCGCCCGAATACCCCCTGCAAAAAAAGCGCCACTCGGTAGAGTTTTTGCGCACCATGCCCCACTTGCGCCCCCGCACCAACACCTTTGCGGCGGCTTTTCGGGTGCGCAGCACCGCGGCCTACGGCCTTCACAAATTTTTCAATGAAAACGGCTTTGTGTATGTGCACACCCCCATCATCACCGGCTCTGACGCCGAGGGCGCGGGGGAGATGTTCCGCGTAACCACCCTGCCCGCCAAAAACCCGCCCCTGGCCGAGAACGGCGCGGTGGACTGGAAGGAAGACTTTTTTGGCCGGGAAACCAACCTTACCGTTTCGGGCCAGCTGGAGGCCGAGGGCATGGCCCTTGCCTTTGGCCGGGTGTACACCTTTGGCCCCACCTTTCGGGCCGAAAACAGCAACACCCCCCGCCATGCCGCCGAGTTTTGGATGATTGAGCCCGAAATTGCCTTTGCAGACCTGGCCGACGATATGGATTTGGCCGAGGCCATGGTGAAAAGCGTGGTGGGCCATGTGCTGCAAAACTGCCCCGACGAAATGGAATTTTTCAACCGGTTTTACGACAACACCCTGCTGGAAAGGCTGAACAACCTGGTGGGCGCGGCCTTTGAGCGCATTACCTACACCAAGGCTGTGGAGCTTTTGGAGAAAAACAACGACAGCTTTCAGTTTAAGGTGGCCTGGGGTGCAGATTTGCAAACCGAGCACGAGCGCTTTTTAACCGAGGAAATATACAAAAAGCCCGTGTTTGTTACCGACTACCCCAAAGAAATTAAAAGCTTTTATATGCGCCAGAATGACGACGGAAAAACTGTTGCCGCCACCGATATGCTGGTGCCCGGCGTGGGCGAGCTGATTGGCGGCAGCCAGCGCGAGGAACGCCTTGCCGTACTGGAGGCGCGCATGCAGCAGCTTGGCATGAACCTGGAAGAATACGACTGGTTTTTGGATTTGCGCCGCTTTGGCAGTGTAAAACACGCCGGGTTTGGCCTTGGCTTTGAACGCCTGATTATGTACCTTACCGGCATTCCCAACATTCGCGACGTTATTCCTTTTCCGCGCACCGCCGGCGGCTTTTAACCCCGGCTATCACATCTTTGCCAACACCAAGGAGAAATATGCCCCAGCTTGCCCCCATTGCCCCCGCCCTTTTACAATGGTACTACCAAAACCGGCGCATTCTGCCTTTTCGGGAAGACCCCACCCCTTACCACATTTGGGTAAGTGAAATTATGCTGCAGCAAACCCGGGTGGCGGCGGCCCTGCCCTATTACCACCGCTTTATGCAGGCGCTGCCCACCATACAGGCCCTGGCCGCTTGCAGCGAAGAAAAGCTGCACAAGCTGTGGGAGGGCCTTGGCTATTACAGCCGGGTGCGCAACCTGCAAAAGGCCGCCAAAATAGTGGTAGAGCAGTATGCCGGCAGCCTGCCCGGCAATTACAGCCAGCTTGTGGCCCTGCCCGGCATTGGCGAATACACCGCCGGGGCCATTGCCTCCATTGCCTTTGGCCTGCCCGAGGTTGCGGTGGACGGCAACGTTTTGCGGGTGTTCAGCCGGCTGCTTGCCAGCACGGCCGATATTGCCCAGCCCGCCACCAAAAAAGCCCTTGGGCATGAAGTAAAACGCCAGCAGCCGCCCGAAAAAGCCGGCGACTATAACCAGGCCATTATGGAGCTGGGCGCCCTTGTTTGCCTGCCGGGCGAGCCCCTGTGCACCGCCTGCCCCCTTGCCGGGCTGTGCCGCGGCTATGCACAGGGCATGGCTGCCGCGCTGCCCTGCAAGGCGCCCAAAAAAGAAAAACAAATACTGGATATTTGCGTGTTTGTTGTGCACAGCGGCCGGCGGATTTTGTTGCAGCAGCGCCCGCCCCACGGGCTTTTGGCCGGCCTTTGGCAGCCGCCGCTGGCAGAAGGCCTGTTTCCCCGGCAGCAGGCCCTGCGGCTTTTGCAGCAGTTTGCGCCGGGTGCGGCGCTGGAAGAACCCCTGCCCGCGGCAAAGCATGTTTTTACCCACAAAATATGGAACCTGTACGGCTGGCAGTGTACCGCCCCCGAGGGCACAATACCCTTGCAGCAATGTATTTTTGTTACCCCGGCCCAAATTAGCGGCCAGTATACCCTGCCGGGTGCCTTTAAAACTTACCTTCCCTTTATGGCAGGGTAAAATATATCGGCTTATCTGCCATATTTCGAAAAACAGAAATGAAAACCCGGTTGTAATCTCGCTTGAAACAGTCTATAATGATAGATAAGAATTCGGCGGGGTTTTTCTGAAACCTCTAAGGAGGGTTACTCTATGAAAATAAACAGCCAGGTTTTTAAGCGTTTTAATACCGCCACAGGTTCGGTTTTAAAGGCGGGCAAGGCAGCCATTGCCGGGGCGGCAGGCGCCGTACTGTTGGTGGGCAACGCCATTGCGGCTGCGCGCAAAAAAACAAATGAAATTAAAAGCTATACATTCGGAAAGAAAAACAAAGAGGAGGGAATTTTAGTGAAAAAATCCACTTTTGTTGCATTGGTTGTGGCACTGGCCGCCGTTGCCGGCGTGCTGGGCGCACTGTATTTTTACGTGCTTCGCCGCGAAAAGGAATTGGACGAATACGAACAGCTGCTGTTCAGCGAAGATTTTAACGATGAACTGCCTGCCGACAACGCCCATGAAGCTGCCGCTGAGCCGGAAAAAGAATAAGCAAACAAAACCCACCGGTGAGAAGGCAGGCGCTTTCTCACCGTTTTTCTAATGGTAAAGTTTGCAACAGCTAACAAGGAGATGTTTTTGTGGAAAACAAAGCTTCGGGCAATGGCGCCAAAAAAGAAAAGCTTTTGGACCGGCCCCTCAAACAATACACCTTGGGGGAGGAAATTTTCAATTCGGTAAGCCACGGGGTGGGTGCCCTGCTTGCCATTATAGGCGGCAGCGTAATCGTAACCCTTGCCGCAGTGTTTGGCGGCGCGCGGGAAATTACCGCCTGCACCATTTACGCGGTTTCGCTTTTTTTGCTGTACTGCATGAGCACCTTATACCACGCCTTTCCCTTTCCAAGGGTTAAACGCATTTTCCGCATTTTCGACCATTCCACCATCTTTTTGCTGATTGCCGGCACCTACACCCCTTTCATGCTCATTTCATTAAAGGGAAAAACCATTGGGCTGGTTATTTTTATTGTGGTATGGGCCTGCGCCGTACTGGGTGTTGCCTTAAACGCCATAAGTGTGAATAAATTCGCAAAATTTTCTTTGGCTTTGTATGTAATAATGGGCTGGAGCATTGTTTGGGCGGGGAAGGACGTTTTGGCGGCGCTTTCGGCCGGGGGGGTATGGCTGCTTATTTTGGGCGGCGTTTTTTACACCGGCGGCATTTTATTTTACCTTGCCAAAAAAGTAAAATATATGCATTCTATTTGGCATTTGTTTGTAATGGCCGGCAGCGTTCTTCATTACTTTTGCATTGTGTTTTACGTTTTGCCCCGCCGGTCTTTGTAGGCGGAAAGTTTAGGCATTATGGTATATTAAAATTGTGTTGGGGTGCTTTTTTCTTGAGCATGCATCCTTCATGCATCCTTTCAGTACCACTCCAAAACAAACTCCGGCTTTTTTATTGTACCGGCAGCAAGCCGGCCGCTTCATGCCTCTTGCATGGGCATTGTACTTTTCCGGCAATTCGGCACATTGTGTGTTCATGCATAGCGGGAATTTTGGGGTTTGTTTAATACTTCTTCTCCTTCCAATTTTTTCTGTGAAGAAATTGGGGAGTGGTACCTTGTTTTTTTGCTCATCGTATATGCACATAGCGTGTTTTCCGGTATATTGTATTTTTCATCATGGTAGAATTTTAAGCTTTTGCTGAATACCGTTTGCATTTGCAAGCTATTCACAGGAAATTTTCGAGATTGCTATTTTATTCCCCTTCTTCTCTTTTTTGCTTTTTTGATGCTTTTGGTATTCCTTTTGTGTATGGGGCAGGTGTATAAACGCGGGCGTACAGGTATTGTTTTGCTTTTTTAAGCCTTTCCGTTTGACATTGCCGCTGCTGTGTGCTATTATATTTAAGCACCCTTTACAAAATGTGTTTTTGTAGAGGGAACTGAATATCGCGGGGTGGAGCAGTCCGGTAGCTCGTCGGGCTCATAACCCGAAGGTCGTCGGTTCAAATCCGGCCCCCGCAACCATCCGTGCTTAAAGAGCACGCCACGCCGTCGGCATTTTCGCCGGCGGCTTTTTTTATTACAACCCAATCCTCGGGCACTACCATGCGCATGGTAAGGTCTGCGGTGCTGTATATCTCTATGTATTCATCGGTTAAAACAATTTCAACAATGTACTTACGTACCAAGTCGCGTATATATTCCGGGTTTTCTTTCAGTGTTTCTATATCACGAGAAAGCTCTTTAACAAGGTACTCGCGGGTTACCGTGGCCTTTGGCTTTAGCGCTTTCAACTTTTCTTCAAGCAGCCGGTGCTTTGTTTCCAGCTCGCGCATTAAATCGTGCACCGCTGAAATATCGCTCATGCCCTCGGCCAACGCCTGGGCTAAATTTTTTTGTTTGCGCTCCACCTCGGCCAGCTCATTTTTTATAAAGCCCTCGTCTGCGGGCCGGTTGCGCTTTGCCCCGGCCTCGAGAATAGCGTCGGCGGTGGCCTCTATCATGCTGCCGTCAAGCACGGAATTGCGCAGCAACCCACGCACTACGGTTTCAATTTCTACCGCTGGCACATTTTTTGCCTTGCAGGTATGCCGCCGGTGCTTATCGCCGCAGGTGTAGAAGGTGTACTCATGCCCTTTTTTGTTTGAGGTGGTAACCCCTATCCATGCCGCCCCGCAATGCCCGCAGCGAATAAGGCCAGAGAGTAAGTAGCTCCGTTTTCCGTGGTTTACGCAATTCTTTTTGTTCTGCTCCATACGCTGCCTCACTTTCTCCCAGGTTGCCACGTCCACAATGGCCGGTATGGCATTATCTATAGCAATGGCCCTCTCGTTGGGGGCGCCTCCGGCCCACTCGCCGAAATATTTTTGTTTACGTTTGTTCCAGGTGTAGCGGCCAACATACCGCTCGTTTTTCAATATTTCGTGTAGCGAGTTGCGGCCAATTACCCGGCCACGCTTGCCCCGCAGGCCCGGCGGCAATGCGTTTAAAATATCGGCATAGCTTTTGCCGGCCGCATACATGCCAAAAACCAGCCGCACGTGCTCGGCTTCTTCCTCGTTTATAATATACGCCTGTTTTACAATGTTGTACCCGTAAGGGGCATACCCGCCGCAGAACTTACCTTCGCGGGCAATCATGTCTATTTTATCCATGCTTTTAATGCGAGAAGAAAGCACATGGTGCTGACCTATGCCTACGGTAAGCAGCTCTGTTAAAAAATTTCCGGGGTCGTCAAGGTCGCCCAGCTTATCCATAACAGAAAGTACCTCAACGCCTACCCGTTTCATATCCTTGCGGAACTGGAACCAGTCTACAACATCACGGGCCCCGCGGGTAAGGTCGTACAGAACAATGCACTCAAACTCGCCCGCCTCGGCAGCGGCCACCAACTCCCGAAAGCCTTTGCGCCTTGCCTTTCTCATGCCGGTAAGCGCTTCATCCTCGTATTTGTGCCGCTCTGGCAATATTATGCCGTGGTCGGCACAGTATTTTGTTATTACCGCAAATTGCACCTCTATGCTGCATTGCTTATCGGTACTATAGCGGGCGTAAGCCGCACCTGTTCGCATTAAATCACCTCACCTGCCCAGGCAAGAAAGCCGGGGATTTTTGTTTTTAAATACGTATAAAATACTTATTATTTTTGTCAAAATCCATTGACTACGTATTTAATACGTGTTATAATAAGTACAGCCACAAGAAAGGAAAACACGAATATGAAAACCTCGGAGTTAACCCAACAATTAAAGAAAGGGGG